>NZ_JBANAZ010000045.1:0-78927 GCF_059803455.1 Bradyrhizobium sp. UFLA05-108
GGCCACTTCTACATCCATAATGGCGACGATTCAGCCTTCGTTTGCGAACGCGGCTGAGTTCTTCAACAGCCTGCTAGTGCTCACTAACCGATCAAAGCAACGCCCCATCTTCCCATCCACATACTTGATGTGGCCTGGCAAGACTTCATCCGTCTTGCCTTGTAGCCCGGCAAAAGCGCAATTTTCGGATGCAAAGAGCACGAACCCATCATTCGTGTGCATAGCCTCCAAAGGTCGCACACCACATCGATTACGGAAGGCAATGAGATTGCCCCCTCCGTCCAGACATAGCGCACTGATGGCGCCATCGACGCGCTCATCAATCTCACGAAAGATGTTTTCGTAATCGACGGGCAGATCGTGCCGCCAATAGTTGCGCTCGCAGGATCGTTCTATCAATTTGAGCAAGAGCTCAGCATCTGTGGTGATGCCTGAGGTATGCCCCTCCGCAAGCAACTCTTCCTTAAGTTCACGGGCATTGACCAACGCACCGTCCAAAGAAATCGTCAGGTGACGGGCGCTGGGCCCATCCTTGTGAACCGGCTGAAAGTCGCCATCACCGTTGCTGCTGCGGCGGAGACTACGAATATGCGCGATTGCAACATGGGGTCTGAAATTCTGATCCCGCTCATTGCACTCAGTCGGTGCCAATTTGGCGGTTGATTGCAAGGATCTTGCAAATCGAAGACCTTTCTCGTGCATGAAAGCTGCAACACCGAAACCCGCTTGTCCGCGAAGTGCAAGCTTCGGAACCATATCCTTGAGACGATCGTAAACCGTGACCTGTGAACTGCTTAAAGGCGGGAGAAAAGCGGCAGCAACACCGGACATACGAACACTCTCGCTAAACACTCCATGTCCTCAGGAAGCGCGAGTATTGAGCTAACGCTATATGGGGACATGGTTTTGACTTCTTTAAGCAAGCCTCGTACCAGCGCTTAACAGACTCTGTTCGAGCCATCCGATCAGATAAGATCGAGAAACATCGTCAATTTGGCTAGCGGCGATGATCTCGGCTCGTCGGAATCGCGGCACGGATGTCTGGAGAACGACGCGTTCGTTCGAAAGTCGCCAAGCATTGGAGGTCAGTGCATTTCGTGGCGGGGCGCCGATGGCCAAACGATCTGCGCGCACATCAGGTTCGACCGCGCGACGAAATATTGCTCAGTGAAAGACACGAAGATCAAGGACGGATATTCTCTCACGGCATCATGCGGTGGTTAACCCGGCAAGGTCCATGACATCCGACTTGCCGGAAAGCTTCTGTCTCGTCTTAAATCCGGTTCACTCTTGCTTGCCGACCGTGGCTACGACGCCGACTGCATCAAAGAACTCGCCACGAGAAAAGGGACATGGGCTAATATCCCGCCGAAAATCAATCGCAGCAACCCGATCTGCTTCAGCCCTTATCTCTACCGAGCTCGCAACCAGGTCGAGTTGTTCTTCAACAGGATCAAACAATATCGGCGGGTAGCGACGCGCTACGACAGACTTGCCGCCAACTACCTTGCCTTCGTTCGACTCGCGTCGATCAGGCTATGGCTGCGCCTTCATGAGTCCTCTTCGTCTTAGTCGCTTCAATCGCAGCGCAGTACATGAGCGACTCCACGTCTTCGCGCCTCACTAGTCCACGTTCGATGGCGATCTCAAGAAAAGGTCGATGTTCATTGATCGCCGCTCTTACAGCCGCGGCGACACTGGCGTACCCGAACTCAGGTACCAGTGCTGTCGCTAGCGCACTCGACGCCAGCAAATTCTGCCGGGACCGCTCTTCATTTACCGTAAGCGAGCACACACACCGCTCGAGGAAGATCGTCGCCAAACGTTGAAGGAGGATGATGGACTCGATCAGGCGATCGCAAACCAGCATGTCGTAGCAATTGATCTCCAGCAGGCCGTGCTGGCAGGCCATCGCGATGGCAGCATCGTTCCCCAAGATCGCAAATGCTGCTTGGCAAACCGCTATAGGAATAACTGGGTTTACCTTGCCGGGCATAACCGAAGATCCAGCCTGGATCGCGGGCAAGGCAATTTCTCCGATAGCGCCGCCGGGACCCGACGAGAGCACAATGAGGTCATTTGCAATCTTCCAGAGGGAATTCGCTGAATTTCGAAGTTCGGCCGATAACCGCGCACACGCGTCTAAATTCTGCATCGCATCGAATGTATCGGTAGCTGGCTTGATTTCGTTACCAATCAAGGTCGACAAGTGTCGGAACACCGCCTGTTTGTAGCCAGGTTTAGAGTTAAGTCCGGTGCCAACTGCGGTACCACCGAGTGGAAGGACCAGGAGTTGGCGCCGCAACTCCTCCACTTGCTTCGCATGACGCTGTAGGACCGCCTCATATGCCCCGAATGTCTGACCGAACAACATCGGAACAGCATCCTGCAAACATGTGCGGCCAAGGCGCAAGGTTTCGGAATACTCCTTCTTCTTTTCCGAGAAGGCAGCGGCCAATTGCATCAAGGCAAGCGAAGTACCTTGCGACACACGAAAGATCGCGAGCCTTATGGCCGTCGGAAGCACGTCGTTGGTGGATTGACCGAGATTGACGTGATCGTTTGGATGGATGAAGGAGTAGTCGCCAGCTGGTTTTCCGCTCAGCCGCGTGGCCACGTTTGCGACCACTTCATTGACATTCATGTTGGAGGATGTACCACCGGAGCCTTCGAGCACATCGACAATCAAGTGAGCATCGTGCTTTCCCAAGAGGATCTCCTGGCACGCTTTGATGATGGCTTCGGCTCGCTCCGCTGAAAGCGCGCCGATCTCTTGATTGGCTCGCGCCGCAGCTTCCTTAATCATCGCCATTGCTGGGACGAACTCAGGCAGCGTCGCGATGGTACGGCCCGTTAGCGGAAAATTTTCCACAGCCCGAAGAGTATTGATGCCGTAGAGTGCGTCCGCGGGCAGCTCTCTCTCACCGAGAAGGTCTTCTTCGATGCGTATCTGCCCCATGACGACAACGCTTTCGTTTTCTTCGAGTGGCTATTGATATCAATGATGTTCATCGCCCAAGCAATTTGCGCCACGGCCGCGATCGGACAAAGGTCAATTCGTAGAGCGGCTCCGGTGAGCACCGCATTGATGATGCTTCATCGAAACCGGCCATTGTGCTCGTCCAGACAAAATGCAAGCCTTGCCGAAACTTTTCCGTCTTCCCTTGCCTGACGACAGGGGACCAGCAACATCGAACAACTCCGGACAAATGGCGCTTGCCGTCTGACAGCCTGCGGATCCTATCGCGACAGGTGTCCGCCTTAGCGTAGCGAGTATAGCGGACTCCGCAATTTTGCGATGGTTCTTCATAGGTTGATCTATGAGCGTCGACGCTCTCTTCGCGGTTAGAAGAATATCGACGTGGAGACCAACAGATTCAACGCATGTCCCGTTCGGGGGGTGTATGTGATGCTTGTCGGGTTATTGATATAGGTCAGTCCTATGCTTGAATATATGCCGGGTGCCAAATGCGCGGTATATGTTCCAGAAATCGCCGTACTGTCGCGATGCACAAGGTGTCCCTTGGCCAAGGCTGCATCCACTGCAAAGTTGCTCCACGCGGTGTTTGTGGCAACCACAGCAATCTGATCGTGTGGCCGGCTGTCAAACAGTCCTTTCGCATAAAGACGGAGCTCGTAGTACTGACTGACCCTGTTTAAGTCAGGCGGCGCGTACATCACAGAAAATCCGCCATAGATCCCGCGAGCCGCCGAGCCTTGGGCATCAGACTGCCAGAGTTGCCTGTCCGCCGCGACGTAATAAACGCTATTTGCGTTAGCTCTCGGTTGCGTCGGATACTGCAAGTCTTTGTAGCTGCTATTGTTGAAACCGGCACCTGCCCGCAACCAAGTCTCGGGCGAACCCGGCACGGCTCGGTTCTTGTAACCGGTTTCGTCAAGTAGAAGAACGCCCGCGTTGGTCGTGTCCCAATTTAGGCCGGTCGGATTTTCGGCGATCTGGGCAGATTGGCCGTCTGGACTGAGTGAACGCTGCAACGAGATCTTATTGTAGAAGCGATCACCAAAATTGTACTTCAGATTGATAGCTGGCGTTGGCGCGGCATTGTTGCTCATGCCTGCTTGGTATAGGATATTCGATGAGGCCCCAAAAACGTTTACTGCTGCGTTTCCTCCGACCACAGTTCCCACGAACTCATTTATGTTTCTGAGATAACCCATCTTGAGTTCAAGCTTGCCATCGAAAAACGTCTGATAATAGGCAAGCGTGTTAATCCCAAATCTGTCTGGGCCCCCAGGCTTCCAGGTCCAATATTGCTGCTGGGCACCTACGATAATCTGGCCATCGGGAATCCCAAAGCGGCTGAGATCATAGGTCACGATCATGAAGTTTAGGGTATTAAATGTCGGATTCTGGCCAATATATAGCTGATCGCGGATGGTGCTTCTGGCTGCATTCGGCAGGTGATTGGCCACGAATGTGTTTACTGTCCCGCCGACATAACCGATCCCGACTTCGGCCAACGCAGATCTGACGCCGCCGTAATCTTCGTCGATCGTATCGGCGGGGCCAGGAATGTTGAGCCACATGCCTTTTTCGCGCAGGTTCTCGAACCTTGCAAATGGATCGACTTTCAATTGAGTTGCTGTGTTCTTTGCAAGGACAACCGCGCTGCCAGACTTTGACGTAAGAGCGATCACTTTCTGTACGCGTGCAGAGCTACCGACGGGATGCACTACTTCTTCGGACCGGTAGCCTCGGGGCTTGATAGCATGATAGTCCTTCTTTTGAAGTCCTCCCTGAGCAATCTGAGTCGGAGTGCCGCCTTTGGGGTTAGGCACGTTGGCAGCGTGTGCCGGCGCCAAGCCGCCGATGGGACTCGCCGCGAGGGACAGCGCAACAGCAAGCCATCTCTGCGCATTGGCTTCATGAAGCGTCGTTTGTAGCGCGCTAGCCGCAAGACGATGCAATTGACCGGCCCGAAGCCTTGAGATCTTTGAAGCCTGAATACTCGAGACGGCGGAGATCGCATTGGGAGTAGACCTTCTAGATGCAGATGACGAGATAGTAGATCCCTCAGGCCCGACGGCGCAGCCAGATCTATAATGCATCCCGACTTCCTTAACGCGTGAAGAACGACTTGTTGCTGAACCACGATTGCCATGTGTTTGACGTTTGCATCAATTGCTAGGGTTGGTAGGTGACACCGGGCTCGCGAGCCATTGCTGCGCGATTCCGCTCCTCAACGCTCGAAGCTGTCGCCGCGACCAATCGTTACTCGTTTCGCTGGGATCTCGCGCGTGGATGAAAAGCTAATTCAGGTCCTGGGCTCGTCTACCGACAAAGGCACGCGCAAAGCCCATCCGACACCGTCGCCACGAGGTCAAGAAGACTGGAGTGGACCATCTGCTGGACGGGTATAACGACCGCGCTCGCCCACGCTTCTCAAGGTTAGACGCGCCTGTCGGGAGGCACTTTCAAAGCGGCAAGCCGCCATTGCTGATGGGGACGACGGCATCTTGCGACAAAGCCGATATGGCCTCACAAGAACCGGCCCTGCTTTTTATTTGAGAACGCGCGGCGCGCCGCTCGAAGACATCGTGGAAATGCGATAACGAAGCAAGCCGAATGCTGCATGCAGCAAATTGGCGAACAAAGGTAGGGTGTGCATCGACCGGATCCCGCGGCCACCCTTGTGAGGCGTTAGGCAACCTTCGGTTCCTTGGCTGCCTTGATGCGTGTTACGCTGCTCTGACCATCGATGCTGACGGGTACTTCACCGGCGACGGTGGCGCGACGAACGAGGCGATGCTGGTCGCCGTAATCGTTCACCGCGTAATGCTGCGTAGCCCGATTGTCCCAGATCGCTATATCGCCTTCCCTCCAGCTCCAGCGGACGGTATTTTCGAGAGCCGTGATATGAGACTGAAAGACATCAAACAGCTTCTGGCCGTCGTATTTTGGGATACCAACGAAATTTTGCACCAGAGCGCCGAGCACCAGCGCGCGTTCGCCGGTCTCGGGGTGCACGCGCACCACAGGATGCTCAGTCTGATAGATCGTCCTAGTGAAGACTTCGTCCAAGTGCTTTTTGTCGAGCTCGCTGACACGGTCCAGTATTGCGTAGTCAAAGGAGTTGCTGTGAACGGCCCAAAGCTTGTCTGCAAGCCGCTGCAACGGCGGTGCTAGGTCGAGGTAGGCCGCAACGGTGTTTGACCAGGCTGTGTCGCCACCGAAGGGTGGTATTACAACGCCTCGTAGCACCGCAATTTTGGGGTAGGCATCGACGAAGGTTCCATCGGTGTGCCACAAGTCGGCCCGGCTACCGGCGCGGGCAGAGTCAAGCTCGATGGTCGACGTCGTTCCCTTTATGGCACCGAGCGTTGGATGAGGTGCCAGACTTCCAAAACGAAGGGCAAAGCGCTCCTGCTCAGCATCGTCGAGATGACCCTGGTCGCGAAAGAAGATAACCTTGTGCTCCACCAGGAGCTCATTGATCGCGGCGATCGTCTGGTCCGGCAAGTCTCCCGACAGCTTGACGTTTCGGATCTCTGCGCCGATGCGCGCTGCGCGTTTGACGATGTCGGCACGAGGAATGATGCTATCCGACGATCCGGCTGCATCCATGGTGACACTCTCCAATTTGCAGGTTGTTCGCCAGACCAAGCTATTCAACTGCGACAGGAGTCGACGAACGCTAAATTGCGGACCGCAAAGCGCAAATCCGCCATAATGCGTGGCAACAGCGACGAGCTCTTGTGCTCTTCAGGCGACCTCGTAAAATTGACCGGGTCTGTCAATCCGATCAATTGCTAGCATTGGTAGTTGACCGGCCCAAAATGTCCGCACTTCGCTGGGACGTTGATGCAGATGTTGCAGTTCAGCGCCGACGAACAAGAAAACCGTCCGCCTTGGAATCGACAACGACGCTCCTCAAGGTCTCGTTGGCCGAGATCTATTTTGCTTCCTTCGTACTGTTCGATCGATGGCGATCTTGACGGCGGCGGAGGTCGACGCCATGAAGGTATAAGACGCACTTTACGACGCACTCGCACGTGTTAGGCGCGAGCTCGTCGAGCAGATCCTGCCGCGTGAAGCTTTGCGCGACGATTGCTCCGGACAGATGCGAAGGGCTCGATGCTTTCTTCGTTAAGACAGACCTGCCCGGCCAGAAGCCGCAGCAAAGGTAATCCGCAGAGGTTGACGTTACCCCTCTGGTGCAGATAATCGAAGTTGTCGAGGTTCTCCAGATCTCTCTTGATCTGGAGCTAAGAGGGAAGCCGGTGCGTCCTCGATCCGTTCAGGATTGAATCAATGCCGGCGCTGCCCCCGCAACTGTAAGCGGCGAGCCCGCATCCATACGTGTCACTGAAGCAGGCGCTTCGGGAAGGCCGGATGCAGGCGATGACTCGCGAGCCAGGAGACCTGCCCCGACAACATAATCGACCACGGGCGGGGTGTCCGGTGGTACGCCAAGCAGCAGGGCGCTTTCGCGGCCCTCCTGCCTGCGTCTCCGCCATAGCCTTTGCTCCAACCACAATGGGGTTAAAGCTATGTCTCTTCCCTCACTTCCTGTCGCAACCCTCGGCATGCCACGTATCGGGCCACGCCGCGAACTCAAACTGGCGCTCGAAGGCTACTGGGAGGGCAAGATCAACGACCGGCAGCTTCTTGAAGCTGCGGCCGGTCTTCGTGTCGCTAACTGGGCACGGCAGAATTCGCTTGGCGTCACCGTCATCCCATCGAATGATTTCTCACTCTATGACCAGGTTCTCGACACGAGCGTCATGGTTGGCGCGATTCCTAAAGCGTACGGCTGGGAGGACGGTCCGGTCTCGCTGACAACCTATTTCGCCATGGCACGGGGCTCGCAAGACCAGGAGCACGACGGTCAAGCCCATCATGGCCATGGCGCCGCTGCGCAGGAAATGACCAAGTGGTTCGATACCAATTACCACTACATGGTGCCCGAATTCCATAAAGGTCAGACCTTCAGGCTTTCCTCCCGTAAGCCGATCGAGGAATATGAGGAGGCGAAAGCCCTTGGCTATCAAACACGGCCTGTCCTGATCGGACCAGTCACCTTCCTTAAGCTCGGCAAGAGCGCCGACTTGGCGTTTGATCCGATTTCGCTGCTCGATAGCCTCGTTCCGGTCTATGTCGAGGTCCTCCAAGAACTGGCGAAACGTGGAGCCGAGTGGGTCCAGCTTGACGAGCCCTGCTTGGTGCTCGATCTGGACGAGACCACACGAAGCGCGCTGCAGCGTGTCTATCGGCGTTTCGCCAAGGAGGTGCCCGGCATCAAGATCATGCTTGCCACTTATTTCGGTGCAATTGGCGACAATCTGGCGACAGCTCTGGGGCTGCCAGTCGCCGGATTGCACGTCGATCTGGTGCGCGCTCCTCAACAATTGAGCCAGATTGAACCCGGCGCCCGCGCGGACCTCGTGATTTCACTCGGCATCATCGATGGCCGCAACGTGTGGCGCTCCGACCTGTCGGCACTCGTGGAGCGGTTCAGGCCCGTCATTGCAACGTTCGGCAAGGATCGCGTGCAGCTGGCGCCGTCCTGCTCACTCCTTCATGTCCCAATCGACCTTGAGCTGGAGACCGATCTCGATTCTGATGTAAAGAGCTGGCTTGCCTTCTCGGTTCAGAAGATCGGCGAGCTCGCGACCTTGGCAAAAGCGCTCGCGGTCGACGGAAAGGTCGTTGCCGCCGCGTTTGCCGAATCGGACTTTGCGGCGACGGCCCGCCGAGCTTCGCCAAAGATCCATGACACGGCCGTTGCCCAGCGTACGGCGGCGATTGATGCGGTTATGCGCCGCCGCAATAGCGCTTTTGAGAGCCGCGCCGAGCTTCAGCGCAAGCGTTTCGGCCTGCCGCTTTTCCCAACGACCACGATCGGGTCGTTCCCGCAGACGGCAGAAGTCCGCACTGCTCGCGCCGCGCGTGCCAAGGGAAAGTTAACAGACGCGCAATATGAACAATTCCTGAAGGATGAAACGGCTCGCGCCGTCCGATGGCAGGAAGACATCGGGCTCGACGTGCTCGTACACGGCGAGTTCGAGCGCAACGATATGGTCCAGTATTTCGCTGAGCAGCTCTCCGGGTTCCTATTTACTAAGCACGGCTGGGTGCAATCTTATGGCTCCCGTTACGTTCGCCCTCCGATCTTATTCGGCGATGTCTCCCGGCCGAAGGCGATGACCGTCGAATGGTGGAGCTACGCGCAATCGCTGACCAGGAAGCCTGTGAAGGCCATGCTTACGGGGCCGGTGACGATCCTGAATTGGTCGTTCGTCCGTGACGACATTCCGCGCAGCGAGGCCTGCCGTCAGATCGCGCTCGCGATCCGGGACGAGGTCGCCGACCTCGAAAAGGCGGGCGCGACCATGATCCAAATCGACGAGGCAGCGCTACGCGAAGGTTTGCCGCTCCGTCGATCCGACTGGAAGGCCTATCTCGACTGGGCCGTGGAGAGCTTCCGCATCTGCTCCTCTGGTGTTGCCGACGCAACGCAGATCCATACCCATATGTGCTATTCGGAGTTCAATGCCATCATTGATGGAATCGCCGCGATGGACGCTGATGTCATCTCGATCGAAACCTCCCGTTCTAAGATGGAACTGCTCGATGCATTCACCGCCTTCAAATACCCGAACGACATCGGCCCCGGCGTCTATGACATCCACTCGCCGCGCGTGCCCGAAGCCACTGAGATGAAGGATCTCATCGCGCTGGCCCGCCAACGGCTGTCGGACTCACAGCTCTGGATCAATCCGGATTGCGGTCTGAAGACTCGTCAATGGGAGGAAGTCCGTCCGGCGCTCATCAACATGGTTGCAGCGGCCCGCGAACTACGCGAGGCGGGCTGACGACAGCGTGACCTTGCGCCTGCAACAGCTCCTGCAGCAGCTTCTCCGGCGGGATTGGCGGCCGTCCAATCGACGAATAGAGCGCGACACACTCGCGCTCAAGGCTCGAACGCGTCTCCTTGACCATCCTCCGGGTTACTCGCAGCGGATGATCACGTCGCCCTCGCCTAGCTCTTACTGGCTCGACGGATAAGGCTGAATACTTCCATGGACATCGACGAAGGCGGGCCTTTTCTTGCTAGGCGGCGCTTAATGGAGGTTAGCGGCCGCTCCGCTAGCACAAACAATTATAGATCAGATTGTATATTCACTAAAACGTCGCCGGCCACGATTTCGGGGTCTCCAAGCTCAAGGTCATGCAGGCTCGCTTGAACAAACTCCAACACCTTCTGATTGGCCGCAATGGCGCTTTCGCGATCCTCGAAGATCATAACAGCGACACAGATACCTTCGCCTGCATCCAACACGTAGTAAGATCTGAAACCATGCGCTTCCCTTAGGATCTGACCGATACCGCTTTTGGCGCGGCGAGCAGCATCCGCAACCGAACGAACTTTGAGGTACTTGCGAATGACCATGTACATCGAAGCGCCTCGACTTTCAGTTCCACCTCACCCATCAAAGCCCATCGAGCCGCGCTTGGACGAGCTCCCACTCCCGCTGTGGCCACAACGCCCGCCCAAAGGGCCTGCGCTAGGGATTGTTAGTGGGCGACTGAGAGTGAGCCGACCCGCCTCGTTGCCGTACATGATGGCCCAGAGCTGCGGACAGCTCAACCAAAGCCGGCCGGTTACGTGTCAGCCGCTCGCAACTGAAGAACCCCATCATTCTGCCTCACAGAGCTAAAATTCCAGACGTTGATCACAACTCAACCTGTTAGCGCTATCACAATCCACTACCCGTTTAAATTGCCTACGTAAAGTTTTATGATTGAGCCGCTCCGCTACTGGAGCGATATGGAGTCGGAAATGTCTCAAGCAAAGTGGAAATTGACGAACTGGATGGCCGCGGCCTGCCTAGGCCTGTTCCTGGCGGCGCCTGCATCGGCGCAGCCGATCTGGACCTGGACCAACCAATACGGCTCGACTCTGGCGGTTGACAATTATAATGCCAACACAGGTGCGATTTCCGGCACTTACACCAACAATGCGAGCAATAGCTGCGATGAAGGTGCCCCTCAGGCGATGACGGGCTGGCTTGCGCGGTCTAATAGTGGCACGGCGATCAGCTTTTCGGTGAATTTTGCGGGCTGCGGGTCGACAACCGTATGGACGGGACAGCTGAACACTGCATCGGGATTTCAGGGGCTCTGGCTACTTTCACTCGCCGAACCGGTGATCTGGAATGGCATCAGCGCAGGCGCGGACACTTTCACCTTCGCAAGCGGCGACAAATCGAAATTGCTGTCCGCCGTCGGAGAGACGGCCAAGAGCGGTTCAGGCGAGAAGCTCTCGAATACAAAGAATCGCAAATGACCTGATCTGCCACGTGGCGAAGGAAGGAATGCCAAAACCCTGATCTTTCCCGCCCTCCTCTGCGCCGACGTTCGCTCTGGCTCAACCACGCATTTGGTATGGATCTCGAGATCGAAGTCTTGCCGAGCCTGAATGCCTGAACTGTTCAGGCTCGGCTTTATTCATTGGAGATACGCGCCGACTGAGCGTATCGTAGATCCAATGTGCGAACTAGTCTGCGAGAAATGGATCATTGGTTGCAGCTCAAACCGCCACCAATTAGCAAGACGCAGGAGCTGGCCGCATTCTGAATTTCCGTCCCAATCTAAAGTTTCCAGATTGCAATACGTTCGCTTGCATCGGGAGCGGGCATCGAGATCGCCTTCAAATTCGCGTGTCGCCAGGATCGAGTTGCGTCAGAGGACGTCGGTCCAAAAGCCGGTCAAGCCAAGACGGTCATAGCAAGAGCGTTCCACCAAATAGAATGAATTCATGTGCCTAGCGGTTCGTTGCCGGCACGCCATTCCTTGCCACCGATATGTCCTCGATCAGTTTACCACTCCGATCAACGTAGGCGATCCAGGATTCGCGTGCGATCTCATTCAGCGGGTCCTTCACCGCAGACACCGCATTTCGGTACACTTTAACGGGAAAGTCCTCTATAGGCGCTCGGTCAGCGAGCAACGTCAGTATGGTACAGGACCACCAGTCTAAGGCTGCCGGCGATGCCCGTTGCAACAATTAGCACGATTGCCATTGCGACCAAGCCAATGTCAAAGGATCCCGTCCTATCCTTAAGGAAGCCGACCATGTATGGGCCAACGAAGGCTCCAAAAGCACCAATGGAATTGATGAATGCGATGCCTCCGGCGGCAGCGGCGCCAGTAAGGAAACTCTGCGGGATCGTGTAGAGGATTGTTCGTGCCGAGATCGTTCCGATCAGAGCGAGCGTCATGCATATGAGCGCCGGCACGAGCGAGGTGAGTACGACCGAAAAGACGAGTCCGGTGGCGCCAAGCATCAATGCGGCGATCAGATTATAGATTTTTTGCCCCTTACGATCGACAAGGCGCGCCCAGAACAACATGCCTATTGTCACAAATAAATAGGGCACTGCCGAGAGCCAACCGACCTGCATATTGCTCAAGTTGCGGCTCTTTAGGATCAGAGGGAGCCACATACCGATCCCATAAGTGCCGATCGTGAAAGCGAAGGTAATGCCCGTCAACATCAGCACGCGGACGTCCTTCATCGCCGCCAACAGATCCTTTTTGACCTTGCTGTACTTCTCCCTTGCGAGTTCATCCAGCAGCGCGTCCCGCTCTCGGGGCGTCAGCCACGAGGCCCTGTCAGGCGTGTCGGCTAGCAGAACGAGACATAGGACTCCGAGCAGACAGGCCGGAAGACCTTCGATCAGGAACATCCACTGCCAGCCGGCCAATCCCCACACTCCATCCATTCCCAATAGCGAAGCCGATAGTGGATTGCCGATCAACGAAGACAGCGGTGTTGCTGCCATGAACCAGGCGAGGACGCCTGTCCGCGATCGCTCTGGAAACCAGATGGAAATGTACCAGATGACACCGGGGAAAAAGCCTGATTCGAACAGGATCCCGTAGAAGCTGTATGGTCCTACGGCGAATGCCGTCGCCGCGGCTGCAAGACCCCAGGTTATCATGATGCGGGCGAGCCAACGGCGCGCACCGAAGCGGTACATCATCATGTTGCTGGGAACTTCCAGCAGGCAGTAACTAAAGAAGAGCGTCCCGGCACCCCAGCCGAACTGGGCGGCACTTAAGCCGATGGCTTCGTTCATCTGCAGCGCAGCGATGCCGACGCTGGTCCGGTCGAGGTCGTTGACGAAATAACCCAGGCCCAAAAGTGGCACGAGCCGCCGCGTGTTCTTGCTGACAGCGCTCGCGACCAAACCAGACCTTGCCTCGTCATGACACTGGGGGGCAGCGGCGTCCAACAATTCGTTCTGCTCCTGCAATTGGTCACTGACCAGACGCCGATTCTTGCTTAGGTGCTTGAGCTGCACGGCGAAATCAGCCCAAAACTTTGGGAATCACTGCCGCAATCGAGAGCATCGGATCGGCTATCCGCGCTATTTGCGTGGCGCGAGCCCAAGCATTGCCCGAGCTTCCACTGCGGTGGCGGGCTCGTACCCAAGTTCTCGGATAATCCTAACCGTCTTCTCGACCAGCCGCACGTTCGTGGCAAGTATGCCTTGTTCGAGATAAAGGTTGTCCTCCAGGCCGACACGAACGTGGCCGCCTGCGAGCACCGCATGAGTTGTTGCGAGCACTTGTGCTCGACCGACGCCGCTAACGCAAAACATAGCTCCTTTGGGAAGATTCCCGATGAGCATATTGAGGATCTGCGGCGTGTACGGCAATCCGCCCTGAATTCCGCGATCGGCACCAAGAACGAAGTTGATCCAATAGGGAGGCTTGTCGAAGCCCTTATTGATCAGGCGTATGGGATCTTGAAGAAGATGGGAAAGCGAGAAACATTCCCATTCAGGTTTGATGCCCTTCTTTTGGAATCGTTTTGCCATGATGTCGCAGCGGCTGGGCGAGGTGTTAACGACAATCGCGCGGTCGCCAAAGCAGGCTAGAACGGTGTGGGCGTCAAATGTCGCCATGTCAGCACCGGCCTCGAGGCCTTTTAGACGCTGTTCGAATACAACCTCATCGAGACCGGGCTCTATGGATCGCACCATATCTCCATCAATGCCCCCGCCCGTGCTGTTGTTGATGATGATGCCGCACTTTGCGAGGATCCGGGAGTTGATGTCCTGGTATATTTCCGGATTACAGGTCGCGCCATCGTCCGGCCTGCGCGCATGCAGCGCCACGATAGATGCACCCGCATCGTAGCACCGGTACACATCCTCGGCGATTTCGTTAGGCTGCGTCGGCAGGTGTGGGTTTTGCGATTTTTTCACCACACCTCCCGTCGGGGCGATCGTGACGATGACCTTGCTCTCAAATTTCATACTGCGTCTCCTTTCGAGGGCTTAAGTCATAGGTGGGAGCCGTCCAGCTCGCGTCGATAGGTGAGCGGCAACCACGGCGTTTGGTCGAAATCGGCATTGTTCTGGTCAATCCGTTTCCGTATTGGGTTCGATTTCGGCATACGCGATGCCCGTGAAATTGCCCTGGGACCAAAGGACATTGCGTTTATTCCCTCCATCAAGATCGGCGGAATAGATCGAGCCGGCGAGGTCGGTGATGAACATCTGGTTGCCGGGAACGTCGAGTGCGATGCCGATTCCCTCCATCAGATGAGTGATCAGAATTTCCGGCTCCGTCTTCGAGTCGACGCTTGCGCGACTGGCTGTGTTGCCTCGCGGAGGGTCGCCGCGGTCCATCCAGTAGAGGACGCGGTGCGCGAGATCGAATTCAAGGTGAATTGGTTCCGGCAAGCCATCGAACAATAGCTCGATATCGGAGCGGTTTGCTGGGCTCTCATCCTCCGGCATGTCGATGTTGGCGCGGAAGATTCGGCCCAGGCCGCCATTGTCCGGACCCTTTTGCGTCCAGTAAATCTGGTGACGCGCGGTGTCGATGGTGACGCCAATGCACCATCTGGTCGGATCGCGCCGGTCCACGTCACCGCGGCCCGCCTCGATGAGCGTCTCTATTGCAGAGCCATCGAGATTACACCGCATAACCCGCATCCCTTCGCGGTCGACCAGTACAGCTTGCCACCTTTTTGATCGAGCTGAATCTGCTTCGGCGTGAATGTGGCGCCGCGCGGAACGACGACTTTGCGAGCACTTCCATCGATATCGGCGCGCTCGATCGAACCATCGTTCACGGCAACACCGGAGCCCATATTGGTCCAATAGATGTGACCCGCGCCGACATCGATGGCGATTCCGTCAGGAAGCTGACAATCCGTAACAATAACTTTTCGATCGGAACCATCTGGATTCATCCTTGAATACGGTTGGTGCTCACCTCGAGAAAGAATAACCGACGAACTGCGATCGGCGCGTCGGACGAGAGTTGCGATTTGACCGCACTAGCGTCGGTCATGGAATTCTCCCTCACGGCTTGAGGTGGTGTCGCATATGTTTGGCTTATGATTGCCTTCCAAGCCGCAACAGCGATTGCCGATCCGAATCTGACTTGTGCTGGCAACGGATAGGGTACGCGCTCTCGATAGTTAGTGTTGATACGCCGAAGCATCTCGCGTGCACGCACTACTGCGGACCAATCAGGCAGATCTGCACGGTAAGCAGTGGAGCAAGGGCCGAGCAACTGCCAAACCATTCTTGCGGCAGATGGTCGTTTGACGCTTCCACGACACGCCACGTGGCATCGGCGCTGCTGCGCGATCCTTACTTGCGAAGGTCAGTATTGCGAGCCCCGTCACTCCAGTGGTAGTTCACGCGAACCAACCCGATGTCAACGTCTTGACCGATGCGGGCGGTCCCTGCACGAGCGCTCGCTGGAGCGCCTGTGAAACCGCTTGAGAAAAAGAAGTCGACATCCCGACGGCCCATGAACAAGTGGTCGTACTCAACGCCGATAGACCAATTCGGAGCGAAGCCGAATTCAACACCCGCGCCAACCGCACCGCCCCAACGAATTTCGCTGCCATTGTCGATTGTCAGCTCGCTCGCAAGATCGAAGACCCGGTATTTGTCGCGGACGGCTGCAGCGCCACCCTTCATATAGAGCAGCACGTTATTCCAGGCATAGCCGACCTGACCCGTGAACAGGCCAAATGCATTAATTTTTGATTCATCTTTGACGCCTGCGAAGGCGAGGTTGGTGTTGGAGCCCTTGAAATCGGCCCAGTTGCCCTGCGCCTCAAGGCCGAACACCCAGTTCGCCGCCTGCCATCGATAGCCGATTTGACCGCCGGCGGTGCCTCCTGTCGCACTATGGCATCCCATGATGAGCGGCGGAGCGACGACCAAGCCGCCAGCATTGACGACGTCCCAGCACTGATGCGCGGAGCCTCCACCTCCATCAATGCCGGCGTAGAAGCCGGTCCAATCGTAGACCCGAGTGACCGTTGCGAGCGCTTTGACGTGGGGCCGCACCGTCAGATCAGCGGCGGAGACTGAAGCGGCCATCGCAATCAGGGCAACTATGCCCAGCAGCATTTCTTTCATTCTTTTTGGCTCCGTTCCGTGGTTCGCTTGATCGTCTATCGGTCACGATAGCCATGTGTTCGTCCTCTCCATCAATTGACAAGGTTGGTAGTTGACTGCATCGCAGGCAATATCAAATCTGCCGCAACAGCCCCGCAACTTCATGAGTAGGTCGATAAGCCCGGGGGCGAAGTTCTGCCCTAGACAGGCGCCGCACAAGGGCGTTCGCAGAACCGAAAGGTCGGGAGCTGGGCAGTACCCCATCGGTACGAATATCGCGGTCCAGGCGGTCGCGTCATTTTAGGATCGTCACCTCTGTCCGGTTGAAGACATGGATGTCGAGCCTGACGAAGGTCTCCAGCAGCGGTGGCTGCAAAACACGAGATTTTCTCTTCACAGAGGGACGCGCGCAACCTCGTTAGTGGCACGGCGATTGCTGGGATGGATTAGAGGTGATGGCACCGGTGCGCTCCTACAGTCTTCCCAAGGGTCCAGATGAGGCCAGCCCGATTGATGAACGAAAGCTATTCTGGTGTCCTCTGTCAGATCGGCAGAAGTGCTTGGCGCGGCGCCGAGCTGAGCGATCATGCTGCTGTGCAACGGGCCTGAGAGCGCACCGCGCGGCGCATGCTGCACGTTTCGACGCGGGCATCCCATCGGCCCCCTTTCTCATCCTGGACGATTCGAGCGCCGGCGCTAGCAATCAAAACTCAGGAGATGGTGATGACGAAGGAAGATGGACTCAACGATGACATAGGCATTGCTACAGGCGCATTTCAGGACTTTGCCAAGCGAGCCATTGAGACGCAGACGGAGTTCTCGAAAAGAGCTTTCGATATCTATTGTCATTGGCAGGAACGAATTCAAACCGAATCAACACAGGCGATGGAGCTCTTCGGGAAAGTCACTTCCACGAACTCCGCAACCGATCAGATCCGTTTTCTTCAGGTCTGGATGAAAGGCGCCACGCAGCGGGCCTCGCAGGACGTGATCTATTCCATTGAAACCGCAAAACTTCTCGCGAATATTGAACTTCCACTCTTCGTCGGCTCTGAGCTGTTCAAGCCTGCAGTCCTCTTCCCTCTCTTGACGACGCTCAACTTGCCAGCGGGCGCTGGCATTAACTTTCATTGTGGTTCCTGGCAGCTGCCGACCCTGCGGATTGAAGGAGGTCGACCGGAACGATGAAGATTGGATTTCCCGACCAATAGGCCATGGGGATGGAGAGCTTCTTCGCTCGAAGCAGCGTAAGGCTGGCCGTGACGCTGGCAAATATTGTGCGTTCCGATTTTTCCTTCCTCCAACGCTAGAAAGGCCATCAGCATCCGTTCGGCTCGGCTATAACCGTCCGACAAACGGGAGCGAGTGCGCATTACCGGGGTAAGCCAAAGCCCCGTGGTCGCATTACGGGCGCGCTCTACGCTGATATTCTTCGGACCAATCGCATGTCGGCAACGACCGAAATCCAACTATCTTGTCTCCCGGCCGTCCTGCCGCTTGCGGCACATCGAACCAGGAGTGCAAATGACCAAGAACTCCAAAGCCGAAGACCAAGACCTTCGACGCTAGGAAGAGCTCAATGTCGAATTTGTCGCGGATCTGACACCGGACGACTCGTCCTCCGCGAGCTAGAGAAAGCCGGCGGGTACCCTCACCGATCGGCACCTCCACCACGAACGAAAAAAGCGGACGTTGGCAAATGTGCGTCGTTGCGGTCGACTGTTATGTTCAGGACGCTTGTTAGCTTTTTGCTAACTCCGCACGGCGACCATCGACGTCCCGATGATGCCCTTCGACGCCAATTGCGCGATCTCGGTGCCGGAGAGCCCTAGAAGTCCTGTTAGGATCTCGCTGTTGTGCTCTCCCAGAGTTGGCGCTGCCATGCGGATCGCAAGAGGCCGAGAACCATCCCAAATCGGCATTGACGGCTGTGGATGCACGCCAGTGAACGCACGTTCCACTTTCTGCAGAAATGCACGCGACCGGAGATGCGGGTCCGTAAGCAGGTCAGTTGGCTGCCGGGCTACGCCAGCCGCAATTCCTTCCGCCTGCAACATCGACATCGCCTGCTCGGCATCGCGGGTGAGCGTCCAGGCCTCGATGACCTTCTCTATCTCATCCTCGATGCCGCGGCGCGCTTCCGCAGATTGCAGCGATGCGTCTTTCGACCAGTCTGCCCGTCCAATGATAATGGCAAGCCTCTGCCACATGGTCTCGTCGCTCACCGCTACCATGACCCAGCTGTCCTCACCTGCGCACCGGAAGCAGCCATGCGGCACGAACTGCGGATGTCGAGTACCATACCTAGGTGGCGGCACGCCGCCGATCGATTGAACGGTGATCCAAGGCGCCGCAAACGGCATCATGCATTCGATTTGCGACAGGTCAATGAACTGTCCTAGCCCGGTATCGCGGGCGTGAATCAGCGCGACCAGGACCGCTGCGCAGCCGTTCAACCCACCGACGGCATCCCCAAAGGCAACGTGGCTCATCACGGGAGGGCCGTCCGGATTTCCGACTACCATCGGCAGCCCAGAGCCCTGCTCGAGGGTCGAGCCGTAGGCCCGACAATCGCGATTGAGGCTGTTTGCTCCAAAAGCTGACATCGACAACATGACAAGCCGAGGATTGAGCGTTCGAAGCACCTCGTAGCCAAGCCCGAGCTTTGGCAGCACGTCAACCGAATAATTGTCTACGACGACGTCGGCTCCCGCCAGAAGACGCTTGGCAAGAGCGAGTCCTTGGGGCTGCGTGAGATCGAGCGTGATGCCTCGCTTGTTGCGGTTCATGACGCAGAAGGCCGGCGTCTTTTCGTACATCTGAGCGTCGATGTAAGCAGGCCGTCGGTCAACACCGCGCCACCAATCGGGGTACTTGGTGGACTCGATCTTGATGACGTCTGCACCAAGATCAGCCAGAGTGCGCGTGCACAACGGACCTGCCCAGCCCATCGTGAAGTCAATGACGCGGATCCCACGCAAGGGCTGCCGTCCGGCATCAACGCACCTGGACGTCTGCGACATAGCCAAGGATCGCTGCTTTGGGATGTCCGCAAAAGTTTGCTGCTCGCCCGGTTCCGGAACCTTGCCGCCTCGTCGCGGCGGCGTCATGGTGAGCCGCTGCATCGATCCGGCGGTCATGCCTTCTTCTTGGCCAAGCACGACAGGCACGGTTGCGCCGCGCACCTTTTTTTCGGTATCGCGCAGCAGATCGGACATATCGGGTACTGGCACGATCGGGATCTTCCGCTTGCGTCCCTCCGCAAACCACTCCTGCGCTGTCCGCGCTTTCAGCCTCGGCACGAACTGTTGTTCGATCCTCTCAATGTGCTTCAATCGCTCTTCGCCGAGGACCAGAGCCGGATTGTCGCGCAGTTCGGACAGGCCGAGCATATCGCAGAATGCGCGCCATTGTGCCGGTGTGAACGTCGTCACACCGAGCCATCCTTTCCTGGTCTCGTAAATGCCGCCCGGAAAAACCGGCCAGAAGCGATTAACGCCAATCCGGCGCATGACCTCGCCGCGCGCCGATGCCTCGAACATGAGATATTCGCTAAGAGCCAGGCTCGATTCGAAGATACTGACCGACCACGACGCCCCTGCTTCCCCCTTCGTTCGCGCAACCGCCGAAGAAGCCGCGGCGATGAACCCCCACAAACCGCCGAGGATACCGGTCTGGAAATCTGGTGCGTGCAACGGCGGGCCCTCGACTGGTCCGACCAGCTTGACGAGGCCGGCGAGCGCGCGGATGGTGGCATCGGTTGCGGCAAATCCTGCATAAGGACCCTCGCTGCCGAACCAGCTCGCCTCGAGGCAGATCAATCTGGATCGCCGCTGGCGGATCGCGGCGATGTCAATGGGTGGGCAATCCGCTGCATCAACGTCCCTGCCGTCAATGAGTATATCGCAGTTTTCGATCATCGCAGTCAGCCGGGCGATCGCATTGGGGGCAGCGGGGTCGATGATCGTGCTTGACTTGTTGAAGTTCAGGAACGCGAACCAAGCGCTCTGCCCCATCGGAGTGAGCGGCGCACAGTCGCGAAGTGGATCGCCCGCCGGCGGTTCGACCTTCTGAACATCCGCGCCGAAGTCGGCCAACAATCGCGCGCAATAGCTAGTTGCCGCCGAACTGCCAATCTCGACGACCCGAAGATCTGACAGCACTCCCATCACGGCTCC
This sequence comes from Bradyrhizobium sp. UFLA05-108, assembly GCF_059803455.1. NCBI lineage: Bacteria > Pseudomonadati > Pseudomonadota > Alphaproteobacteria > Hyphomicrobiales > Nitrobacteraceae > Bradyrhizobium > Bradyrhizobium sp. UFLA05-108. Next base: position 20,583 of record NZ_JBANAZ010000045.1, read on the forward strand.
ATTTTCCCAGATAAAGGGGCCATCAATCGGGAACTCTCGCAATCGCTCGCATCCGATTCGTCTTAAGTATGGAGCTAGTGCATAGCAAAGCCCTGATAGCCGCTTGCGGCGACCTCGTCGCATTTTTGTCGATAGCTGCCTACCCCGCCGGTGTAGGAGAGCACCCGGCGCGGTTTCCCTTCGACGTTCGATCCCAAGTACCAAGAATTGGTCTTGGCGACTAACATCTCATTGGCAGTCTCATCATGATGCGCCACCCATTTTTCTTCCGCCTCTTTGGTGGGCTCGATTACGTTCAGGTTCTTGTCACGGAGATAGCTGATGCATCCGGTTATCCACTCGACCTGCTGCTGCAGGCAGGTGGTCATGTTGCAAAGCGCTGCCGAGGGAGCAAGCGGCACGGCGGTCGTGAAGAGATTGGGATAGCCGTGCACCTGCAACCCCATAGTGGTCCGAATGTCTCTGCCCCATTCTTCCTTCAGTGATCGTCCGTCGCGACCGCGGATGTCGATACGAGTCAAAGCGCCAGTTCCTGCGTCGAATCCGGTCGCCAGGATGATAACGTCAAGCGGGTGAACCGTGCCATCCGCCGTCTGGATGCCTTCGGCCGTGATGCGCTCGATTGGGTTGGTCTTGACACTGACAATCTCCACATTGGGTCGCTTGAACGCCTCGAGGAAATTCTGCTCCAAAGGTACCCGGTGGGTGCCGAATCCGTATTCGCTTGGAATCAGCAGGTCGCACAGCTTAGGATCCCTAAGGCGCTCGCGCATTTTCGCGCGCACGAACTCGGATATCTCCCCGTTAATCGTTTCATCGAAAAACAGCTCAACGAAGGATGAAATCCACAACTTTACAGAACCGTCGTTCCAGCAATCCTCTATCACCTTGCGACGCTGTTGAGGGGGTAGATCGGCCCAGGCATATTCGAAGTCATACTCGAAGCCCGTGAAGGTATGCGGCAGCCGCTCCGCAAGGACTTTGAACTTTGACTTGTAGGCATCGACGTCCGCGGCCGCGTACTTGAAGTTCTTCATAGGGATGATGTATTGTGGGGTGCGGACGAACACCTTGAGATGGCCAACCTCTTCCGCGATCGTCTGGATAACTTGGATCCCCGTCGCTCCGATACCAACCACGCCCACACACTTGCCAGCGAGATCGACCAGCTGATGCGGCCATCGCGCCGTATGAAACACCTGGCGCTTGAAGGTCTCCTGCCCCGGGAAGGATACATGGGGCGCCGAGAGCATGCCACAACAAGTGACGAGAAACTGGGCGTCTATCACATCACCATTGTCGGTCGTGACCACCCATCGTTCCACCGTTTCATTGAAATGAGCGCTCTTGACCGTCGTGTTGAACTGAATGTCTCGACGCAGATCAAGCTCGTCCGCTACGAAATTCAGCCAGCGTTCGATTTCCGGCTGGCTCGGAAACTTTTCGCTCCAGCTCCATCCTTTATAGAGATTTTCCGAGAAAAGGTATTGATAGATGTAGCCTTCCGAATCGACGCGCGCACCGGGATATCGGTTCCAATACCAAGTGCCGCCGACGCCGGAGGCCGCGTCGATCGCCCTGACGCTCAGCCCGAGCTCTCGCAGACGGTAGAGTTGATAAAGGCCCGCAATGCCCGCTCCGATGACAACAGCGTCGAATTTCGCGGTCGCATGCGCGCCCTTACCACCATTGGGTCTAACCGTGGGCTGGATCATTTCTCCTCCTGCGTGCCGTTGAGGCCCCAGCGAGGAGAACAGCAAGTACCGTACCAGAGAGTAAGCGTCGCGCTCGTATCAGCGCTAAGCATGTGAAGAAGTGCTCCGCATTGCCGCGTCTTAGATAACGCCTCTCACGAATAATCGCACGGCATGGGATTGTCGGGGCCGCTACTCCTACAACATCGTGCGGCATGCAACATTTGGAAAAGGTCAACTACCAACACTAGCAATTGATTTAGATGACAGGCATGTGTCACTGATTGCTGGCTGAACATCGCATCAGAGCTCGCCGAGCTTCAGCAATAGCTCATCCATTGATACAAATCGTTCTGAGAAGGACTTGCGGCAATGCAATCGTCTGCACTGACGTCACGCGGCGATATCGCTGAAGCCGCCCCTGTCTATTCTCCCGATATTGCACAAATCATCAAGTGGCGCGATAGCTCCTATGCCGCTGATCTCTATATCGCCGCAGTCTCATGGCTTGATCTCTTTACTTATCTCGATGGTCATCCGGTAACGGAGGAGGAGCTACGACTTCATTTCTCTCTCCGCGAGCGGCCAACGCGCACCATGGTTCGACTCTTCGAATCGTAGGGCCTCATCTCCAACGAATCCGGCCGGCTGCACGCAACGGCCCCAGCCGTTCAGTATTTGAGCGGCAATTCCGCAGACAACGTCGCCTCGTATATTGCAACCATGAAGTATAAGCCTTCTGTTCGGGAACTTTATGAGATCTTACGGCAGGATGGTTCTGACACCTGGCACGTCGAGCGCGGCGTAACCAAGAGCTGGGACGCATTCGCACCTCCTGCCAATCAGAACACATGACGGGAGCTACGGGCGACACGACAACTACGGATTCGCGCTCTCAGCGCAACCGGGCGAGTCGCAGAGGCGGCCAGCTACTAACTCGAGCTCGCGGCTCATCGTATGCATCGGCCTGCCCGCACCTTCGTGCTCCCGGTGCCTCTGTCCCGATGGTCGCACCATACGCTACGATCTTGAATATCGCAGCGGAACATCGGCACCGAGAAATCTCATACCGGTTACCAATCCGCTCGAACGCGTCAACGGCGAGATTAAGCGGCGGACCGAAGTGGTCGGCATCTTCCCCAACGAGGACGCCATCATTCGCCTGATCGGCGCCATCCTGCTCGAACAGAACGACGAGTGGGCCGTCCAGCGCGGCCGCTACATGACGCTGGAAACGATCGCGCCTTTGGGCGATGATCCCGCCGTCAGCTTCCCGGCTATCGCCAGCTGACCGATCCGGCCCATGCCGGCGAACGTGGTGACACCCACTCAGCTACACCACGCCACGGGACACGATCTTCGATATGGCCTTGTGCGGCGGCTCTCTGCTCTTTGCATTGTCGACGGCTCGGTGACCTCACGAAAGAATTGCTACCATCATTGAGAAAGAGACTGACGTGTCATCCGTTGCACGGACTGAGTTTTCGCACGCTGCGGTTCAAGTGATCAAAGATGTCGAGCCCGAGAAGAACCTTCGATTTCATGACAATCGACAAAAGTACCTAATGTTCGTCAATACGTGCAGCGAGAAGCGCGTCGTATCAGAACGAATAGCACTCGAACTCGATCAGATTCGTCCGCGTCCGCCTGCTGTGCGGGTCTTTGATGCGGGCGTTGGCGATGGAGGCTCGCATGCTCGAACGCCGTGATTGAGACTCACCTGGCTGGCCGGCCCCTTCGGGATGGCCGCCCGGCGCTTCGGCTTTTGCCCTGCGGAGCCGGGAGTAGGTCACTCCCGACGCTAGTCTTGGCCCGTATGTCCTATTAAACCGGCCTCGGCCACGTCTCACTGAACTGTCGCGTTCATGGTGATTACCGACGTTCCCGAACCCGAAGGGCTCTTTCCCGTGAAGCTGACGGCAAACGCGTCGTTGGCCTTGCCCACTTTGGCGGTGTAGGTGTAAGTAGATATGTTCAGCTTCTTCAGAGTCCCATGTGCGGGCTTTTTGAGAGATTGGTCGAAGCGGCAATCACCCGTCCAGCTTGAGCGGCAATAAATGTACCGCCGGCCGAAACATTGAAGTAGCCGCTAGAGTTTACTCCCCAACTCGACTGGAAACGTAACCGGACACTCTGAACCGGCCTCCGCAGAGATCGGTATCAAGCGAAGAACGGCCACCGCGGCAATCGGTGGTGTACGAAAATGCATTTCTGTCTTCACAATGTGAAGGCGATCTCAACCGCCGACCTGAACCTTTGTTGACGCACCTCAAAGAACCCCGTCGCGCTCACTCGCGACCGGAACTCCAGTTGAAGTCGAGATACGGCGGCATACTGCAGACCGGCGACGCATTTCTCCCTCAAGGGACTTCAGCGCGCCGGAAATCGTTGACTTTGCCTCGCTCGGTTCGTGAACCTGGGCAGAATGCCAGGCCATGGACTGCCAGCCATTGAACCAATTATCCCTAGACTGCTTCGGATCTAGATCAAAAAACCGCGAGATTGACGGTCTTACGATTCGTGTAAATGCTACAACCGTCATACTGAGAGTCCCTGAACGCTGCTAGACGTGCCAGCGACACTGAATTCTGTTTTGAGAGTTTTTGTTCGGGTTGATTTTTGATTCAGGAGCCGGCTGATGTTTGTTCGCATCACCACAGACCACGCGCCTCGCCCAAATTCGCTCAAACACTTCCGCTTGGCGAGCGACTCAAACCCATCGTCAACAACGGGGAAGCAACTCTACGGCGAAAAGGAGCCTGCCGAGTACGTCTATCTCGTAAGCGAGGTGCGGTGCGGAGCTACAAGCTACTCTCCGATGGTCAGCGCCAGATCGGCGCATTTCACTTGGTCGGTGACATTTTTACCCGAGAACGGTGAGATGCACCGGGCTACAACGGGCGAGATGAGCGAAGTTTACGACGGGTTGGGCGCAGCGCGCATAAGCCAACGAGTGTCAAATGCAAGTGCGCGCGTTGGGTTATCAGCGACTTGCATGATTTCGTCACCAACCGGCGCGCGTTGGTCGTTTTTCTGCGCGCAAATATCAACGCGTCTACTCGAAAAATACGAAAGGCTGATTATCTCCACTCTGTCAAAAAGAGTTTGTCTTGGACTCGCGCATACGAAGATTGTCTGAGAGGATTTAGTCATTGGACGACGATGTCAGAACGACCCGCTGCTCTGCTTTCGCTGGTCGCCATCGGGTTTGTGCTGATCTATAGGACATCCGGCGTCCTAAACTTCGCCAAGGCGCGATGCTGCTGTTCGCGGCGCGGATCTTCGTCAGTCTGGTCGAGCGTGGAACGTCCTTTGCGCTCGCGCCGGTTGCGATGCCCGCCGATGCACCAGGTGCATGTTGCTTGAGCTTGGAGGAGGATCACATATGGTGACCACGCGCGAAGTGTCTGTCGACGACGCCCCAACGGTGACCCACATGGTTGCTGCCCTAGTCGCCGAACTCGGCGCCGGCCAGGTACTGGCCGAACCAGATACCCAGCTTGTGGCTGAACTTCTTGCCATGAAGGAACGTATCTATGGGTTTCTAGCTTTCGCGGAGGACCGCCCGGTCGGCGTCATTATGTTGTCGGAAAGTGCAGCCCTTTTCGCGCGCGGGACCTACGCCACTATCACCGAACTCTACGTGGTGCCGGACCAGCGATCGTCTGGGGTCGCGATGCGCCTCATTGAGGCTGCCGTACGCTTGGGGGCGGCAAAAGGCTGGGGCCAGCTTGAATTGGCGGCGCCCAGGCAGCCGATGTGGAGCCGCAATTCCAGCTTGGCATTGTACTTCAAGGCTGGTTTTGCAGAGATCGGCCCACGTCTAAAGCTGCCACTGCAATGCCTCAGTACCCCGCGTACGCAAGGCGCTCCTAAGGGGCGATCGCGATTAGACTCTCGGCGGCAACGCGCACTATCCCGCTCTAGCCGGATTCAACTGCTGTAGGGCTTGCATTGGAATCCGTGGGGCACTCTTTCGGCCAATTGGACTACGCAATACTACTGGCGCTGGCTGGCTCCGCCGCTTTTCGAGCAGCCTAGTGAGCATCGTTGAATAGGCGAAAGCCACGACAGCGAGACAGCTGCGGTGGTCACGTAGCGATAGGATGCGCGAGACACGCAATTCGATCTGATTTTCAACTATTGCTGATTCTTAGCGAATTAGCTGGCTTTCGCGAAGTACTCTCGCGGCGAGCGAACAATACCGCTCCGGGTGCCGGATCGTCCTGCCCATCGCTGCTACGCATGATCCGCGGGAGGCCCGGCAAGCCTATGATGTCATCTTGCCCGCACCGAATGCCTGGCTAAAGACGGCCGCGAACATCTTTTGAGAGGATACTCCAAGTCGTTAACTAGACCTATTTCATATCTTTCGTTTGCGCTTTCGTAGCCGATGCTTGGGTTGTATCGCAAGCAAAAGACTTTCTTCGAGGGTGTTGAGAGAGCGCTACCGCGCGCTTTACAATCTTGTCGATCAACTTTCGGCTGTGGATATGTTCGGGCACCCCCCGTTTGGGAGTTGCTGAAGGAGATCGACCCTCAAATACTTTACGCATTGCATTTGGCTTGCTTATTCCTTCACGTGGGGGCGCGTGTGAGATGATTGACTTGCCGTCACGGGCGTATCTCGCCTGCTGTCTACCGGCTCGAACTGCTGCCTCAACGGCGCGGGGGTCTCGAAGGCGCGCTTATTGGTTGCAGGCGATGGCTGACAGTCTTGACAACAGCTGCCGTGGGCCTGGCTGGATGCAACTGGATTGGTTCTCTCTCGAGCCCGAGCGGGTAACGCCAATCGCTAACCAGGTTGTCGAGATGAAGGCGCATGCGAAGAGCTACGCCGAGGCATTCAGAGGTTTGCCATCGGGCCAGACGGTCGCGCGCAACAATGTTGTCGATCGCCACGGGCGTGGATGCAACACCGGCGAAAGCAGCGGCCGCCACAAACTAAATTGCGGCGGCATTCAAGGCGCCAGCTGGCACGGAGGTCGGCTACTCCTCGCCTCAACTGAAGAACGCAATGGCCGAAAGAAAAGATGCGGCCGGTTCGACCTGTGTCGCGGGGCAGCAGCCCGGCTCGAAGCGAGCCCTATAGCCTGAGGAGGATCATCAATCAGTTCGGTCCCCCCTTTTGTTTGAAACCGCGCGTCGACTTTAGCTCAATTTTAGAAAGAGAGTTAGACCATGAATGCGGTTCAGTGGCTTGAAGTAGTCAGTCTCGGCATCGTGTTGGGAGCACTCGGCCAAGGCGCCCGCACGATCGTTGGGATCAAGAAGCTCAATGATTATTCCGACGATGCTAGCTCGACGGCCGCACTCATCAACGGGGTGCGGCTCCTGATTTCCTTTTGGCATTGGTGGCGTGGCCGGCGCCTTTTCCGCAATCACCCTCATCACGGATATCAGCAAGGCTATTTCTCCCGAGCAGCTGTTTACGATCGCGGCAGCCGGCTACACCGGTGCCGATTTCATCGAAGGTTTCATAACGCGGATTTCAGGCAACCAGCCGGATGCTCCCGCAGTGAAGCACGTTGCCACTAATTATTCCGATGACGCCGTAGGATAAATGCCATGGGATCAGCTGTTGAATTGCCTATTAACGGCCAAGCCACCGCAAATGTCAGGGTCAATCTGAGACAGGGCTCGCCAAGCCTCCAATCTCCGGTTCTGCGAAAGCTGAATGCCGGGACAACAATTTCGATCGAAGGCCTTGTCATTGGCGATGCCGTCCAGGGCAACGCGCATTGGTACCGGACAGCGGACAGCGCCTATGCGTGGGCCGGCGCTTTCTCTTCCATCCAGCGGATCGAGCTGTCGCCCTCCCCGTCTCCTGGCGAAGCGGCTGTGGATACAGGGCTGGACCGCGTTCCGCTGGTGGTCGACATCTTTCACGGAGACAGTGTCGTCAGCTTCGATCAGGCATTCGCCGCGGGGCTGCGTGGGGTCATTCACAAGGCGACCACTGGCGCGTCCGGCAGGGACGATGCGTACAAGCGTCGGCGTGATCTTGCAAATCGTGCAGGGCTGCTTTGGGGTGCAACGCATTGGGGTACGACCCATGCACCGATAAGCGATCAGGTGAACAACTTCCTTGACTGGGCTAATCCCGACAAGGACACGCTCGTTGCCCTTGATTTTGAGCGCGACGATGGAAACCAGATGACACTCGAGGGAGCACGTGAGTTCCTGGAGCTTGTCTACAACGAGCTCGGACGGAAAGCGGTGCTCTACAGCGGAGACACGCTAAAGACCGCACTTGGCAACAGGAGCGATCCGTTTTTCGGCTCGCACAGGCTTTGGCTGGCACAATATGGCAACCATCCAACCGTGCAGCGGAGCTGGCAGACGTATTGGCTGTGGCAGTACACCGACGGCGAGAAGGGGCCCGGGCGCAAGACTGTACCGGGAATTCCCGGAGACCGGCGCAACCGCCTCGACTGCGACCAGTTTGCAGGTAGCGTCGATGATCTGAAGGCCCAGTGGGCGGGGTAGCTGTACTCGCGGCGGGGGCGCGCAACTGTTGGAGTACGCCCCCGTCGCATCGTCAACGAGCAGCCGGGCTGAAGGCGAGAGTTCAAACAAAATTCAATTCTTCAATCTGGATTTGCTCCTGCGGTGAGGAAAGCCGACATGCCGAGACGAATCGTCCTCCTTTCCGACGGCACGGGCAATTCGGCCGCCCAGGTCTGGCGCACGAATGTCTGGCGCTTATTCTGCGCACTTGACCTCTCGAACGACGATCAAGTCGCCTTCTACGATGATGGTGTCGGCACCTCTTCATTCAAGCCGCTTGCGCTGTTAGGCGGCGCATTCGGCATCGGACTTCGCCGCAACGTGCGCGAGCTCTACAAGTTTGCTTGCCGCAATTACCGCGGCAAGGATGACCAACTCTTTGGTTTCGGCTTTTCGCGCGGCGCCTTCACGATCAGGGTCTTGACGGGGCTGATCCTGGACCAGGGGCTGATCGATGCGAGTAGCATCTCGGAAGAGGAGCTCGATCGGCAGGCCCGTCAGGCCTATCGCGATTACCAGCGCAAGCACTTTCATACCAACTGGTATTTGCTCTATCAGGGATTCCGAAAGCTCATCGGTCGGCCTATCCTCGCATGGGATTCAGAGGTCCCAGCTCGCCGACATGCCGTTGAGATCCGTTTCCTCGGCCTCTGGGACACGGTGGCGGCTTACGGGTTGCCGATCGACGAGATGACGCGTGGAGTGAGCCAATGGATCTGGCCGCTCGAGCTCCCCAATCACACGCTTGGCAACGCGGTGAAACGCGCCTGCCACGCACTTTCACTCGATGATGAGCGGACGACCTTTCATCCCATTCTCTGGAACGAGCGCGATCCGGAATGGATGGCGCCGGCAGAGACGGAAAAACCGGGCTTTACCGCCAGCGAGCGGATCGTGCAGGTCTGGTTCGGCGGCGTCCATGCGAATGTGGGCGGAGGTTATCCCGACGACTCGCTGGCCCAAATCCCTCTTTGCTGGATCATGGAGGAGGCTCGAGCGTGTGGCCTCAAATTCAAGACCGAGAACCCGGCTGCGTTGGCCGAGGTGAGACAGGCGCAGGACAAGGACGGCAGGCTCTACGATCCACGCTCGGGCTTTGGCGCCTACTATCGTTATGGCCCTCGTCGGCTTTCACGGTTGTGCGACCAGCGGTTTTCCAGAACTACGGGGGACGAGGTTTACATCGAAAGACCCAAGATCCACGAGACCGCGCTACGTCGTATCAAGAATAACGCGCATGTCTATGCGCCGATCGGGATTCCGCACGAATACGATATCGTGATAGCTAAGCCGGTCCCGCATCCAGAGAATGCCGACTACTGCACCTTCGAAGTCAAGAGACTTCCAACCAAGCCGGGAAACGGCGTCTACGAGACCGCTAGCCAGGCCGCTGCGCGCGTCAGCGCCGAGCGAAAAGCGGTTTGGCCGAGAGTGTACTTACGCGCTGCCCTGTACTTCTCAACTCTCGCGTCGACCGCCTTTGCGATCATTTTTCCACTGGCTGGACGCGGCAATTCGATCAATGCAGATGCGAACCCGCTTGGCATCGTTTCGGACATCATTCGGACGGCCAGCGGCTTCGTTCCAGGCTGGGCCTCCGGCTGGCTTAGCTCATACGCGGATTACCCCTTCACATTCTGCGTGTTGGCCCTCGTGCTGACCGCCCTGCTGTATGGAAGCAGTCGTGTTGCTTCCAGCGTTACCGGAGAGATGCAGGGGCTCTGGAAGAAGGCTTTTGACGAAAAACTGACTCCCGTGTCGATCAAGCCGGAGCGCGATCCGAAGAGCGGCCTTCTGTTTGTGCAATCGATCTGGAAGTACTACGTTGGTCCAGCAATTTCCGCGGCGATCTTAGCCTATCTGACAGTCACGGTCGCCGCGAAGTTTCTCTTTACGTCAGTCGACCAGGCCGGCCTCATTTGCGAAAAATCTGCAGCGCCCACAGACATTCCCGACGGTGGCGTCCTGATCTCGTTCGATGCCAGCAAAGTATGTCATGCGACCGGCTACAAGATCGGACGGCTGGACAGGTATTTCATCTGGACCACACCAGACCTTGGCGAGCTCAAAAAGCAACACCCGAACTACAGGGATGATCACGCGGCCTGTACGCAGCCGGGTGTCCCGCTGGGCGGTGCAGGCGTCACGACGGATGGCCGTGGCTACAGCACCTTCGGCGACCCGGCGGATGCGACACGGCTTAGTTGGTATCAAATGGCTCTACACGTGCTCAAGCTGCCGCTACGACGCTACTATGGCGAGCCGTGGTTCCAGCCGATCGCACGCTACGGCCAATTCGGTGATCAGGTCGATTTCCTCGAGCCCGACCCGAATCCGGCTTTCAGAAAGATTTCCGAGTACGTATCTCCGAAGGTGCCGGGAGAGCTCATCTTCTATGTCAATGAAGCAGCTCTGCCGGTGCCGCAGAGCTTGCAGTGGTTCTACAACAATCACCAGGGCTGCATCTCGTTCTTCGTCAAGCCATCCAAGTAGGACGTAGCGCCTCAGATAAATAATGATTTCAAACGTCTCCCCGCGCTGGCATGGATCGTGTCCCGTGGCGTGGTGTAGCTGAGCTTAGGCCACCACGTTCGCCGGCATGAGCCGGATCGATCAGCTGGCGATTGCCGGGAAGCTGACGGCGGGATCATCGCCCAACGGGGCGATCGTTTCCAGTGTCATGTAGCGGCCGCGCTGGACCGCCCACTCGTTTTGTTCGAGCAGGATGGCCCCGATCAGACGGGCGATGGCGTCCTCATTGGGGAAGATGCCGACCACTTCGGTTCGTCGCTTGATCTCGCCGTTGACGCGTTCGAGTGGATTGGAGTGGTCCGCAGGTGCTTCCAACGCTCGGCCGGGAAGTCGTAGAAGGCCAGCAGCGCGTATCGATCCTTACTGAGGCAGTCGGCCGCCTTCTCGTATTTGGGCGTGTAGCTCTCGATGAAGGCGTCGAACGCCAGCTCGGCGGCGGCCTTCGTTTCGGCCATCCAGATCTCCTGCAACGCGCGTTTGGCCTTCGGGTGCTGGCTCTTCGGCAGCTTGGCGAGAACGTTGGCGGCCTTGTGCACCCAGCAGCGCTGCTCGCGCGTTTTCGGCCAGACCTCACCGGCGGCCTTCCAGAACCCGAGTGCGCCATCGGCGATCACGAGCTGCGGAGGTACGTCGAACCCGCGCCGCTTCAGATCGAGCAGCAGATCGCGCCAGTCGTGCGCGCTCTCGCGGGCGCCATCGGTGAAGCCGACCAGTTCCTTGCGGCCTTCCGGCGTCGCGCCGATCAGCACAAGGATGCACTGCTTTTCGTCTTCGAGGCGTGCTTCGAGATGGATGCCATCAGCCCAGATGTAGACGTAGCGCTTCGCCGAAAGATCGCGTTTCTGCCACGCGGTGTGCTCGTCGAGCCAGCCCTCCTTCAGCCGGCCGATGGCGGATGCCGACAGCCCGGCAGCATCCTTGCCGAGCAGCGCCGACAACGCCTCGGAGAAGTCACCGGTCGAGATACCCTTCAGATAGAGGATTGGCAGCAACGTCTCGATCGACTTCGATCGGCGCATGTAGGGCGGTAGGATCGACGGTGAGAACCGGATGCGATCGGGGTCGGTAGCGTCCACCTCGCGATCGCGCACGCGTGGCTGGCGGACGACGACCGGACCGATACCGGTCATCACCTCGCGCTCCGGCAGGTGACCGTGGCGGACCACGCGCTGATGGCCGTCCCGGGTTTTCAAATCGGCATGCTTACCGAGAAAGTCCGCGACCTCCGCCTCGACCGCCTTGGCCAGCAGGGCACGCGCCCCATCGCGCAAGATTTCGGTGAGTGGATCGTCGAACCCTCCTGGCTGAATCAGCTTGGTGACGTTATCGTTGGACACGGCATATCGCTCCTTCGGTGGAGAAGTGGAGGCGTCAAGCACCCCCACGATATGCCGCCTTCCCGATTCCCGCCGTCACCAACTTTCGGCGATAGCTCGGTTACCGGCTTTCAAAGCTTAAGACTCGCGATTTAACTGCTTTCACTTCCGAAATTCTGCGTGTGATTGCGAGACTGCGCAGCTTTTTGACACGACGGTCCGCCCATTGAACGACGCGAGCGGGGCGCGAGAGGCGCTAAGCGTCCGCACGATTTAGTTGGCATTACACAGAGCTGAACCAGACGCCACATTTACGCCAGGGTTTTTGCGCCCACACTGAGGGGGACGATCGCAAAAACGGGTTACTTTCCGCCAGTGGTTCTCAAGCGACGATGAGGATCGAACGAAACGAATGCTGGGCATTCGCCCACCAATAGGTAGTGGTTGTACGTCATCCCCCCTGACGCTCGATAACCGCTTCTGGCACTTCGCGATATATTGTATCGCTGCACAACCTCAGTCGCTTTGTGACATGGTCATCATCGCATCGCGCCGCCAAGTTTTTAGTACACGGCCTAACATTCTCGTGATTCAGTCATCGGCCGTGTTCGCGGGATGAAGCGTAGTGGACGCCCGCTGGATATGCTTGCCCAATCCCGGTGCGCGCGCTAACGCGGCGAACGGTGTTGATCAGATAGGCCTCACGGGTGTTCGTCCTTCTCAACACACGACAGTCGGTGATCTCTTTTCTTCCACATGCGGCGGAGTGCATTGGACCATCCAATCTGGCTATCAGAGAAACGCTTTCCCCAAAAAGCCGGATTTGCAGTCCGGCGTAGCGTCCCCTTCACTCACACGGATCTTGGGGCGAGACCGCCTCTCAGGAGCTATCTCTACTTCCACAACTAGCGCAACCAGTTTTGGTTCTCTGATGTCCGCATGCAGTGTCCGTTCTTCGCCAGTTCGGATTTTGAGTTCGAAGCCCGGCCTGTTTCGATGAGCTCAAAGCCTCTTTGCGAAGGCGCGAGCAGGAGCTAGAGTTGGCAGAATTGCTTTTACTGAGCACGAAGGCGCACGTGAGCAGATTTCCGAACCCATCAAAGCGCCGGCCACAGGAACGAAATCCAATAGCTATAATTTGGCCCGCAGCATTGTCACGCAGCTGAACTAGAATGATTGCCTGATTTTTCGCGCGGAACCGGCACCGTTCCTTTCCCGCGACAAAAAAATTGATCGAGGAGCTTTTTAATCATGAGTACGAGCCCGGCAACGATTTATGTGGTTGATGATGATGAGAAAATCAGGAGTGCTCTCGGAAGTCTCTGCGAGGATGCGGGACTTCAGGCGAGACTGTTCGGCTCGATTGACGAATTCATGACGGAGGCTCTCTCTGATGGCCCGTCGTGTCTGGTGCTGGACGTTCGCTTCCCCGGCACGTCACCGACCGGTTTGGAGTTGCAGAAAACACTCGCCGATACAGGCATCTTGATTCCGATCGTATTTATCAGCGGCGTTTCGGATATTCGGGTTTCCGTGGAAGCGATGAAACGCGGGGCGGTGGACTTTCTGCCCAAGCCTTTCCGCGAGCAGGAATTTTATGATGCGGTGCGGCTTGGCGTTGAACGCGACCGAAGTCGGCTGGAGCGCGAGCACGTCGCGCGCGAAGCCCGGCTACGTGTCGAGGGTCTCACGGCACGGGAGCGTGACATCTTACCGTTGGTGGCAGACGGCTTGCTCGCCAAGCAGATCGCGATCAGGCTGAATGTCAGCGAGGTGACGGTGAAGGTCAATCGTGCTCGGATGATGAAAAAGCTGAAACTTCGTACCCCCGTAGAAATCGTGCGGCTCGTTGACAGCATCAGAACCGATGCTGCGACGATACGTCCAAGCCTCGTGCGATCAAATGTAACTCACTTTCAGGCCAGATCGAAAGCGGGACCTCTCGAGAGCAGTCCCCTCTCCTCGCAAAGGTATGCGGCGAGCCTCTTCAGGAAAACGTAACATCCTCCGGGAGCCTGGTGCAATCTTGCTCAAGGACTCCTGGGCGGCGCTCTTATCGATGCGTCACTGCACTCATTCTGTGAACTCCAGCTCAAACCGATTCATCTCCGTCGACCGGGTATGGAAAATGAGCGACCTTCCCGACAATGTCGGCCAAAGCGCCCCGAAGCAAATTTGGCGAGTTGCGCTGGGCGCAATGTTGCCGCACAAATCACTTATTGCGGAGAGAGGTCGCCTCTCGCCACCTGTGGGGCGGCGATCCGTCGAACCACTTTGGCGCGCGGCGTCAACACTGCGATCTGATGCGGAGATGCCAGCGATCTGATGCGGAGATGCCGGCATTCCACCAAGCGTAAACCGCGGGGTGGCGCCTGTTCCTCGGCGTTGGCGGGGCCCAACGTCGCAAGCTGGTCGGGCATGATCGGCATGACAAACCCGTGACTGCGTAAACGGGTAGCTCTGCGGCTGTGGCGCCGCCACGCGCCAGCAAAACCGCTGCGGCGCAAATAAAAATCGCTTTGACATTGCAGTCTCCATTCTTCAAATATTGGAGTTCATCAAAATGCAGCGTCATTTCCAATCCTTTCATTCTAGGCGACGAAGCCGCGAGCCGCGCCTCCCAAAAGGGAGGCATAGGCACAAAATTGTCGAGGCGCGGTCCACTCCCCAAAGACCGATGGAGGCACCCTGACGATGCATGTCAGCTCGGAGGGGGCATGTTCGACATTTATGTGAACGATAAACGTGATTTGCTGGTCGTCACGCAGGGTTCGTCATTGCCGCTAAGTGGCGCGTTGGGGAAGTGGCCGAGGAGGAAAAGGCGAGTCGCCAGCATTAGCGATGAGATCAGGTTGGCCATAGAGGAGCAGGGCTATTACATGCGCAAGCTGAGCGATTTGAGGAAGCATTAGGGCAAGTTTTGGTGACCCCTTCCCGTCGGCGATCCGTCAGCTGCGACAGCGGAATTATGCGACCGCGGCTAGCGTGACTGCGATCGCGTGCAAGAGACCTATTCAATGGGAGATTAGGAACGTCGCACTTCGCACAATAGGACCATCACTTCGGTCTCGCCTCGCCGCGGGAGCAGGCGCAGAGTTAACGGAAGACACAGCTGTCGCCAGCAACGATCAGGAATCGTTCGAGAACTGAGACTGCAGTTGATGCCCGCCCTTGAGCTGGCTGTGAGCAGGGAGAGCGACATTTGCGAAGAAGAAGTCGCCCGGCGAATTAACTTTGCAAATCAAAACTCGCAAGCTGCCGACGGTCGCGGATCACGATCTCGCGCTGATTTCTCCCTATAAAATCGAGGATTCCCCGTCTGTGAAGATAGGACACGGCGCGCGAAACGGTTTCGAGCGTCAAGCCAAGGTAGTCGGCGATATCCCGGCGGGACATCGGGAGGGACAATGCGCCGGCCGCAGCGGATCGCTCGTCCATTTCAAGCAAAAAGGCCGCCACTTTTTCCAGCGAGGTTTTTCGTCCAAGCAGTAGCATATGGTTTTCGGCGTGTTGTAGACTTTGAGCGGTCATTCTGAGCAAATTGTGAAAAACGACTGCATCATTCTCGGCTGCGTCTTCAAGGCTGGTGCGCCTGATTATTCGAACGGTGGTCTCCACGACCGCTTCTGCGGTGAACCGATGGTTCTCACCGTTCTCTAGTCCGAAGATATCGCTGACCAGATGAAACGCGCCAATTTGGCGTCGACCATCCGAGAGCAGTTTGTAGGTTCGGACCGCACCTTTGGTAACCTGATAGACGTACGCGGCGGGTTCTTTCTCGCCGTAAATCTCCTTCCCCTTCCTGTAGGTGAACTCACTTAAGTTGACGCTCAGATCGGAGCTGCTTGTAATCCCGAGGTCGGAAAGCGAGTTGGGGCGGGACGTTCTGACTTTGTTGGTGCGCACGAACATGGGGCACTCCTGTGATTCAAGCCACTGATAGCGCCGTCCACAGGCGCAAGCCGAACAGGTGGAGAAGTCCGCCTACTCGAACCCGGAATGATTCAGATTTGAACGTCGGCGCGCTGAAGGGGGATGCGTTCGAAACCTGAACCGCTCGCAAATGTCAGATCCGGTGAATGTCTTTTCCTTCTGGGTAGCCGGCAAAGAGACCATCTAGCAGCTCCGCCAATCATCAGATCGATGGGTTCCATGACAATGTCACTGTGTGCCGCTTGCGGAATTTTCGATCCGCTCGATAAATCCGGCATGCTCGGCCATCTTTATGCATCCATAGTCCATGCGTTTTGCCAAGCCGTCCATGGTTACGAAGTAGATCGGCAACGTCCTCATTCCTGTTTGCTCGGCGCGACGAACAAGATTTCTATAGAATGCCGACCCACGGGCCGTCTGCTAGGCTGGAGCATCAATAAATTGACGCGCGGAACGGGCTTGCCGAGATCATTTAGAGTCTTCGCCCCCCTCCTCCCATTCGAAATGCAAGACCAGGGGCATGACTTGGATTTCTTCAATCATCGCCCGGCGAACTAACGAGAATTGACAGCGGCTCATCTCGCTCGGTCCGCCGCGTCCGTCCGCAGGCATCACGTCGATCAAGCGACAATTGGACTGATACTTCAATACGGAATAACCCGCAGACCCAACTCCGCTCCGAAATTCGGCGTTCCGCCACTCATTCTCGATGAATTCCGGCTCCTTAGCCCAGTGAATGATGGATGTTCCGCTCAGGCTGTCCCTATAACTAAGAGGTGCCGCGTTTTCGAGTTGAACTCGGCAGGTGACTTCGTTCCGTCAGGCTTTCGTAAGCCTGCTGTGCAATCATTGATTGTCGTCAGTCAGCCCCTGCACAGGATTGGCGACTCAGAGGCCCGGCCGGATTCGCCTCCAATGCCGGGCCTCCTCGCTTTGGGGAGTGCCTTAGATATTGCGTACCGGCGCGCTTCGCTGAAGCTTTGATCTTGTCGTTATCCTCGCCCTTACCTTGCTTCTATCACCCATCCTCAGCGCAGACAGCGGCCCGGTATGCAGACGACACCATCAAGCCCCGTCACTACAAAGGCTCCGGCGCGTGCTAAATCATTAAGGACATAGACCAACTTGGTCAGTGCCTCGATCTCGCCTTCAAGAAACGCTCAATCTCTGCACGTCCTCGAGCAATCGGCGATGTCACGGCAAGTCTTTAATGGGATTGAGCGCCGTAAATCCTTCGACAGGTTCAAGCTGCGAAGCGCCAGAAGTAAATTAGACTTTTCACTCTCGTTTCGACCAAGGATCGACGTGATCCGTGCGAGTTTGATGTCTCCGCTGTCCTGAATGGACCTGAAATTGGATACACGAAATGAAGTAAGCAGCATCATCCCCCCGAAATTTGTATTTAATATACAACCCGCGACTGGAACTCGCCAAAGTAGAAATAGTGGCTCCAGCCTTAAAGGGACTTGCTCAGGAAGCACGAAGGGGAAGTCGCTGATCACAACGGGGGTGAAGGCCGCGCTAGAGGCGCGCGATAGCCCGCGTCAGACGAGTATGGTTGATACTCCTGCTCACTCGTTTGCATCGAGTTTCAGGTGATAACGCGTATGCTGGAGCTCGCCCGTCCTGGTCAATGCGCCTTTGGCGACGAGGTCCTGCAGGTCACGAGTGGCGGTCGCGCGAGCCGCCTTGGTAATGCTGATGTAGTTCTCGGCGCTGAGGCCGCCCTTGAACCCATCGATGCCCTCCTTGAACATTCGAGCCAGAGCCTTCTCCTGGCGTTCGTTGAACTGACGGCGGAGACGCTCATAGAACTTTGTCTTCGCAATGTAGAAATCGACGCGCTGGTTAGTGTTATCCTGCGCCTCAAGAATGGTATTGGCGAAGTACAGCAGCCAATCCGTTATCTCCATGCGGCGGTTGTTGCGCTCAAGCGCATCGTAGTAAGCCTTCCGCTTGCGCTCGATCGTGTAGGCGAGCGCAATTAGCGTCGGTTGGCCGAGATTTTGCGCAAGCGACTTTTCCGCGACCGCGTGGGCAATGCGGCCATTCCTGTCTTCGAATGGATGGATGCTGACGAAGTACAGATGGGCAAGAGCGGCGCGCGTCATCACCGGCAGCTGTTGACGGGTGTCAGGGCCCGTGTCGTTGAACCACTGAACGAACGCAGCCATTTCTTTCGCCATGTTTTCAGACGGCGGCGCCTCAAAGTGAACCCTGCGCGGGCCGATTGGGCCAGAGACCACCTCCATGGGCTCTGCATGAGTGCGAAAGCACCGATCGTTCTGATGGTCCGGTCCCCGCTCATCAACATGCTGTGCCAGCCGAACATGTCTCGTCGGTCAGAGGCTTTTGGAAATTGAGGTATAGGTCGACCATCATCTGCGCGATACCTCTTTCAGCAGAAGGCACGCCGGCCTGCTGTTCGCCAAGGCCGAATTGGTAGCGCAAGGACGATTGAATGCTGTCGCGGTTCAGTATGTCGCCTTCAATTTCCGAGGTCTTCAGCGCCTCATCGCTGATGAGCTCGATCCGCAGGTTTTGCTGATCATCCTGGCTGACGTGCCTGAACGCACCAATGAAGTCGCCCCAGCGAAGGCAGCTTCCAACCGCTCAAGGGCTGCCCGCGTCATAGGTAAGTGGGGCCAGGTCGGTTCCTCCCAGTTCCAAGGCATGAGCTATAGCACTGCTTTCTATAACTCAGCGTGGGATTAATAATGAGCTATAGCAAGCCATCCTATAACTCACTGGAGAGTTGCGAGGCTTTTCGGTCATCCGCGAATTAGACCGCGCGACCTGGACCGATGTCGTCCGGCAGACAGCCGACGTTTATGTGAGCCTAGGTCACATTATCGATATCGCTATTGCGTTGCCTTCAGGACCTCGCGAAGCGTCGCTGCGAGGCGCTGATATTGCTCGGGCTTCGTCTCTTTGAGAGTAGCAAGGTCAGCCGCGATGTTGTTGAGGCGTCGCGCTGCAGCTCGTGCCTTGATTTCATTGATATCGCGATGAATCTTGGCAAGTTCTTCGAAAGCCGGCGCATCCTGCTTCGCCTTGGGCAACTCGGCGATAAGAATGGCGAGAGCGTCCATGACGCGGCCTAGCTGGCGACCGTAGCTCTGCGCGGCAACAATCTCTCGTTCGGTATCAGGCGCGCTTGAATTCTGCTCTGTGATGTTGGTTACGCTACCAAACACCCAACCAGGCAGTATGGGCTGAACGAAGTTCCGAGGCGCCGCAAAGAAATCGAGAGGATTGGGCATGCTGCCCTTCATCCAGGATGGCCAATCCCATCTGGGCGCATTCGCAGGCTGAGAGTCGCTGCTCATGAGGTAGCTTCCTTCCGGCGATGTCGACAGGGAACGATGTTCGCTGTGCTCGCAAGCCCAATGTAGGCCGCGCGATCATCTCTCATTGTGAAGGATTTCACATCCAACGCTTTAATGCCCAGCTACGTACAATATCGCAGGCTGGTCCTGACCGTCGCGCGTCGGCAATAGTGCTGCGTCCCAATTTTGCTCCGTACAGTACAATCAGTCCGACTGCTTTGAGGAGGCTGCGCCTAGTTGAAAGCCCTAGCGTGACTTCAGCGCCGGTCCGTAGACGCCATGTCCTTTGTGCTTTGACCTTCTCGTTGGTTCAATACCAGTGGCATTGTCCGCATTTTTTGCTCGCCTTAAAAGTGCTCCACCTGTCGAAATCCGCGGTGGCCCAATAAGTGGCGGCAGTTGGCGGGCAATAGCATCGGCAGTGACGTGCGAACGACCAGAGCGCCCCACCTTCGTTCGGCATCCGTCGCCGAGCAGGGAATGGTTTCGCTTGATCGTGTCCCTTGACAACGTGGGAGCAGGCCAGGGGGGCGCGTTGCGAGCCCATCCTAAGTAGAAAACCCCGGCGTGGCCGCCGAGGTTTTCACATTTCATGGTTCGATGTGACGGCTAGATCAGAAGTCCATGCCGCCCATGCCACCCATGCCGCCGCCAGGAGGCATGGCGGGACCGGCAGCTGCCTTCTTCGGTAGCTCGGCGACCATGGCCTCGGTGGTGATCAAGAGCGCAGCCACGGAGGAGGCGTTCTGGACTGCAGTTCTCACGACCTTGGTCGGGTCGATGATGCCCTTGGTGACGAGGTTGCCGTACTCGCCGGTCTGCGAGTCGAAGCCGTAGGCGTACTGATCCTTCTCGAGGATCTTGCCGACGATCACCGAGCCGTCTTCACCGGCATTGATCGCGATCTGGCGAGCGGGCCAGGACAGCGCCTTGCGCACGATCTCGACGCCGGTCTTCTGGTCGTCGTTCTTGGTGCGCAGACCCTTGAGCGCTTCGGTTGCACGAAGCAGGGCGACGCCGCCGCCCGGAACGATGCCTTCCTCGACCGCCGCGCGGGTCGCATGCATCGCATCATCAACGCGATCCTTGCGCTCCTTGACCTCGACCTCGGTCGCGCCGCCGACGCGGATCACCGCGACGCCGCCCGCGAGCTTGGCGAGACGCTCCTGGAGCTTCTCGCGGTCGTAGTCCGAGGTGGTCTCCTCGATCTGCGCCTTGATCTGGGCCACGCGCGCCTCGATGTCGGCCTTCTTGCCGGCGCCGTTGACGATCGTGGTGTTCTCCTTGTCAATCATCACCTTCTTGGCGCGACCGAGCATGTTGAGCGTGACGTTCTCGAGCTTGATGCCGAGATCTTCCGAGATCGCCTGGCCGCCGGTCAGGATCGCGATGTCCTGCAGCATGGCCTTGCGACGATCGCCGAAGCCCGGAGCCTTGACGGCTGCAACCTTCAGGCCGCCGCGCAGACGGTTCACGACGAGCGTGGCGAGCGCCTCGCCCTCGACGTCCTCCGCGACGATGATCAGCGGCTTGCCGCTCTGCACCACGGCCTCGAGCAGCGGCAGCAGCTCATTCAGCGAGGAGAGCTTCTTCTCGTTGATGAGGATGTAGGCGTCGTCCATTTCAACGCGCATCTTGTCGGCGTTGGTGACGAAGTAGGGCGAGATGTAGCCGCGATCGAACTGCATGCCCTCGACGACGTCCAGTTCGGTCTCGAGCGACTTCGCTTCCTCGACGGTGATGACACCCTCGTTGCCGACCTTCTTCATGGCGTCGGCGAGGAACTTGCCGATCTCCGCGTCGCCGTTGGCCGAGATGGTGCCGACCTGGGCAATCTCCTCGTTGGAGGTGACCTTCTTGGAGTTCTTCTCGAGGTCCGCAACGACGGCCTCGACGGCGAGATCGATACCGCGCTTGAGGTCCATCGGGTTCATGCCGGCGGCAACCGCCTTGCCGCCTTCACGGACGATCGCAGCCGCGAGCACGGTCGCGGTGGTGGTGCCGTCACCGGCCGCGTCAGCGGACTTGGAGGCGACTTCGCGGACCATCTGGGCGCCCATGTTCTCGAACTTGTCGTCGAGCTCGATCTCCTTGGCGACGGTGACGCCGTCCTTGGTGATGCGGGGAGCGCCGAACGACTTGTCGAGGACGACGTTGCGGCCCTTCGGACCGAGCGTGACCTTCACGGCGTTGGCGAGGATGTCGACGCCGCGCAGCATGCGGTCGCGGGCGTCGACGCCGAATTTCACTTCTTTGGCTGACATATTGGTTTCCTGAGTTGTCTTGGTCTCATCTCACCCTTGGCGTGGCGCCCGGCAGGCGCTCCTCAGGGGTGAGCGGTGCGAGCAGTTGAACTAGGCGGCCTTCTTGTTGGAAGCGGGAGTTTCGAGCACGCCCATGATGTCGCTTTCTTTCATGATCAACAGCTCCTGGCCGTCGATCTTGACCTCGGTGCCCGACCACTTGCCGAACAGCACGCGGTCGCCGATCTGGACGTCGATCGGGATCAGCTTGCCGCTTTCGTCGCGGCCACCGGGGCCGACGGCGATCACTTCGCCCTGGGAGGGCTTTTCCTTGGCCGTATCGGGAATGATGATGCCGCCAGCGGTCTTCTCTTCTGCGTCGATGCGCTTGACCACGACGCGGTCGTGAAGCGGACGGAATTTCATGCAGTCCTCCTAAGCATTTGCATTAGATGGAGATTTTGGGTTGTTAGCAATCGATGCCCGCGAGTGCTACGCAGGCGAGATGGAGATAGGACAGGTTTTTTACGGGAGCAAGGGGCTCGTGGCAGAAAAGTGGGATACTTAGCCACCCGATCTGATAGTTGCGTTTACGATCATTAGCTGGCCTTAACACCGGCCTCGGACCACCTAGCCAAAACCGCGGCTGAGGCACTGAATGTCAGCAGGTTCTTAAACTCGTCGGCCTGAGGTGAGTTGGTTGACGTCGCGCCGGCCATCTCTGGTGCGCTCGAAGTAGTTCGCGTGCACGAACGTCCTGTTAACGTAGCTCGATCATTCCGATGTACTGATCGATTTGCGCCAACGTGCGCGAACAGTATGGATGCCTCTCTATGATAGCGGCGTGTTGGAACGAGAAAGCTTCGTGCCGCTCGTTACACTTGAAGTCCGCCTTCGCCCTCGGCTAAATTGACTGGCTTCAACTTGGAGAGACTGCATTGGCACTTGGTACTGTGAAGTGGTTCAACCCGACCAAAGGATACGGCTTTATCCAACCAGACGACGGAGGTCCCGACATCTTCGTGCACATTAGTGCCGTTGAAAAGGCGGGCCACACCGGCCTGGCGGAGGGCTCCCGAATTAGCTACGAGCCGAAGACCGGTCGCTCCGGGAAACTTTCCGCTGAAAATCTCCGAGTTGGTTAGGCTCGTCGGTAGGCCGGCGGTGAACCGATCGACGGTGTCCGACTCTCGTTCGAAACGATAGCAATCCGGCCTCTCAGCGCGCACACGCGGCGCTGCTGAGGGCCTCTCCTTGTCGAGCAACCTGATTGCGTTGTAAAGACGACGCCTAGAGCCCTAGAGGATGTGACGATCTTTTGCGGCGGCGATCAGACCTGTCCCCGGATGCAAACCGGCTTTGCAGGGTATCCGATTCCGCGCCCTCCCTGAAACAGCTTATCTCAATTCGTATTGCAGGCTCTGGCGTTTCCATCGGTAACCGGAAGCTCAAAAAGGCCCGGCGCTATAGGCTTCCCGTCAAAGAACACACCCATCTGCTTTGCAAAACCGGCCGTGCTGTCAGATGCGCGCCGTTTCGCATTGATGATTTTGACGATGTTCCACTCGTCGTGCGATCCGTAGCTGAAGCTGACGGAGCCACGTAAGCCGTAGTAGTTGCGAAAGGAATGCTTATCGACCTTTGCCGCGAGGTCAGGTTTTATCTTGACGAGATTGTCGTAGGCTGTGTCGAGTTTCTCGAGATCGGCGTGACCATCAAGACCGAAGTGACGCGCAAAGTCAGATGGCCCGGCAAAATACACAAAGTCGAACGCGCCGAGACCTTCAGGTCCCTCGCCTTCGAGAATCTGGGTCCACATCCACATGTAGTCAGCGCCGTTGGCGTCCAGAGGGAGCGAAAACTGTGGTGCGGCCGGGTTGAGGATCCATACGTCGCGCGGCCCCCACTGCTGCTCGATGCGTTCCTTGGCCTCTTGTGCTACGAGCGCATTGATTGCCGAAACTCCGCCCGCAATCCCGCTAATCGGAACGCTGAGATAGCCGATCGCCTTACCTTGTGTCCGTTGCCCGCTGATCAAGTTCCGTATCTCGCTAACGCGCTGTCTGATCGCATCGTTTAGATAGTCGTGCGTGCAGTAGCAGATGCCATTTGTCGAGCAGGATGTGGTGTTTCCCGGGGCTGCAGATGCACCCGCGAGCGGAATCGACAATGCCGTTGCGGCCAATAGCGTGAGCGCCTTCATAGCGATAACCCGATACTCTGTTACTGGCAGGCTGCCGAGGACAGCGTCTCCTTGAGCAGCTGCGCACGCCGTATCCCGGCAAGGGCGAGTTGGCGGTCAACGATCGGCGATGCTTTGGAAAAATACTGAACGCCTAAAACCCCGTCGTCAGGAATGTCATAAGCAACTTCGTGTGCAAGCCTATGCGCATCGACCGCCCAATCGGCCGGCGAGCCCCCCTTCAACTCGGCCAAGTCACGCCCCGGAAACCAGGTCGCTTCAAGCCGAACGACATAGGCGCCCCAATTGTAAACGGTGCGCATAATCAGACCGGTATCCCAAAGCGCATGCAGGTTCGTGGTCTGTCCGAAGAATGTCACCGGGAGAAGATTGCCGCCTTGATCGTCTTTTCCTGTGTAGGCATCCCACCGATCCGATGCATGAAGAGGCTGGTGAACGTCGCCAACGAAGTGAACAATGAACTTCAAAGCCTGGAGCCGTTCGGGTGCAGGTTTCGAGCAATCAGCAAGGACAGTTCGGAAGCGCGCAATCGCCGCGATGACACAGTTGCCGTTTTTGCAATCAGCATCCGGATCGAAAGTTGTTCGATCATCCGGTATGTCCACGAAATGCCATCCTGCCGTATCCTTATGGTCGGCACGGTAGTCGTCAGCCCAACTGGCGATGGAAGCGAGCGTTGCGTTGGGATGATCAAGAGTAGGGGCTTCCAAGGCAAGCAGGGGCGCGATTTTGTCGAGCGTGGCGGGATCGAGCCGCCGCTGCGCGATCTCAGCGACGATTGCATGGCCTTCCTGTCCCCAGGACCGAGCCTGCGACACCGACATAATGACCACGAGCCACGCGAGCCAGATAGCTCTCATAGCTTTTCCCCACAGCCTGCCATTTGGTCTACCATAAGTCGGGAGCTGCCATGATTGCAACTATGTCCAGTCGAGAGACCGACAATTTTATTGACGGTAGCACCGGTAAGGTCCCTGGTCGCGTTGTATCGGGTTCGGATCAGCCATGGTCGCTTGCCACTCAGCTCAAAATAAGGGATCGACAAACGCCCTTTCAAATACAAAATGTGAGGGCTCTTGTGGAGAGCCTTCGACAAAGCCCTTCGTTATCAAGAGCTCTCGGGCATCGTGGACCAGGGCGGGGCTGCCACAGATCATGGCGCGGTCATGCTGCGGCTCGAGTTTCGGCAACTCGATTTCCGTAAACAGCTTGCCTGACGCGATCAGGTCGGTGATCCGACCGCGGTTGTGGAAGCGGTCGCGCGTCACGGTCGGATAATAGATTAGTTGATAGCGAACGAAGTCGCCGACCAGCCCGTCGCTTGGCAGCGTTTCTGTGATCATCTCGCCATAGGCGAGTTCGGCGACGCGGCGGCAGCCATGAAGCAGCACCACATTCTCGAATCGCAGATAGGTTTGCGGATCCTTGATGACACTCAGAAGCGGCGCAAGACCGGCGCCAGTCCCAATCAGATAGAGATTGCGCCCGTCCTTAAGATTATCAATGACCAGCGAGCCAGTCGTCTTGCGGCTAACAATGATCTGGTCACCCTGCTTAAGCTGCTGCAGACGCGAGGTTAAGGGATTGTCCAGCACCTTGATCGCGACGAATTCCAGCCGGTCTTCGTAATGAGCGCTGGCGATGCCGTAGGCCCGCAGCAGAGGTTTTTCATCAACCTCGAGCCCGATCATGGTGAATTCACCGCTGCAGAAGCGAAACGAGGGATTCCGTGTGCTGGTGAAGCTGAAGAGATTGTCAGTCCAGTGATGGACGTTCAGAATGCTTTCCTGGTTGAAATTACTCATTTCATCGCTACCGCGAAGCTTGGAGCGCGATGCGGACCCGCAGCCGCTCTAGCGGAAAATTTGCACTGGTTTTCCAAACAGATGTTCGGTGTTCAATTTCGGACTGGGACTTTTGGAAGGATGCCGGCTCAGCTCTGGCTTACATCGGCTCTCAACGCGAAGCGGCACTCCTGTCCTTCCAAGCTCATGCTAGGCTAAACATGCTGACGGTGAATCGCATGTGATGGGCGCAATCATGCTTAAATTATGCATTTCGTCGGCCTTCTGCGATGGATTTCACCGCACGCATCCTTCTCTGCTGCCGACCAGCAGTTCGGACATCAGTTCAGACACGAATATTTTACGAAGCTTTTTCCCGCCTCATTTCTCACAAGCGGAGACTTCCTGTCGCTCCGCACCAAATTGGTCTTGCCGCCAAAGACATACCGCCATCCACACGCAACCGATGGCCACCAGTGATCCATGTGCAATGCGCAGGGGCTGCGCGCCGAAGAATTGCGGAATGTACAGCGACATCCCGATGGCGAAGGGAACGCCACTTGCCTTCGGATAGCGACAGGAACGCCAAAGCGCCGTGGCAGTCGCGATTGCGGATGCGGCAAGAAGAAGCAGACCGGCGAGGAACATGATAAGGCCAGGGCCGGAGCGGATGATCTCGACCAGACTGAGCAGTGAATCGGAGTGCCTCCGCAAAGCTTCCTGCCCCAGCGCGTGAAGACCATAGGTTTCGGCCCCGTAGAATGGCAGTGTAAAGCCTGTGCCAATCACGATCAGGGCAACGGCGACAAAGAACAGGCGCTCGGACTGTGTCCCCAGTAAAGAGCGTTGCATTCCGAGCAGCCCAAGTGGGAGCAGCGCGAACGCCACAATGGCAATCATGTGCGACGCCAGCCATGCCTCAGACCCGAAGGCAGCGGCACCTAGCAGCGATCTTTCGTCCGAGAACGGGCGAACTGCCGGGTAGACTGCGAACAGAATTCCGGAGGCCAGGAGCGCGACAGTGCCGATACGAATATGGTTGGCAAACATCGGACCTCCGGAGGCGATGATACAAACATGACCACGCCGCGCATCAGCTACGGCTCAGGAATAACGATCTGATCAATGAGGCTGGGTGCCCGGCTCGGAAATCAGCGGAGCGCCCCCGATTGAAACTGGCCCTTCCGGTCTAGAAGGCTGAATGGCTCTCGCGGCCGGCTTCGAAACAGTACGGGCTGGCGGTAGATTAGGTGCTGGCGATGGAGGCGTAACGACGGGCGGATTCTGCAAAGACTGGATGTTCGAGATCAGTGCAGCGATTTGATCCGATATCTGTTTTAGACCCTCTTGCTGCGCACTGATGTTACGCTTGAGCTCGGTGATCTCCTCGCTTATCTCCTGTTGCCCCGATCTAATCTCTGAAAGAACCGCCTTGTCCTCGGGTGACAAGCCTTGCATTGGCAGGGCTTCCGGCGCGACTGACGAGCCGAGAAGCTTGTCTATACCGCCCCCGAAATAGACTCCTCCCGCGCACAGCCCGAAAATAACGGCGAGGAGTCCAACAACCCACGGCAAGCGACTTGCCGGCTTATGCAAGACGGGCAGCAACTCAGAGCTGTTTGTAGGATCGGTCAAATTCATCTTCCTAGGCACGTCATAACGATTCGTTGCCTTTCGCGACGCGATAACAGATGACGGTCAAGAACTCCAGGGAGTCGCAACCAGAGCACTCGGGAAACCTTGTGCATAGAGATCAAGGAGCGCGCAGCTACGCATGTGATCATTCGATCTGTAGATGCTTCCGGGCGCCAAAACTAGTTCAGCGCACAAATACTGCATGCTCCACGCAAAACCGCACGATGCGAACGCAGTTGCGGCTCTAACTTTTCGCACGATGGAGAGGACCGTGTTGGCGGGCAATATGTGAGGTGTTACGCGGAATAGTCCCTCTGCGCATGCTTGGCGGAAACGGCGTTGACATGGTCTGTTAGGTAGACGTCATTGTCGGCCGTTGTCGCGATGATATAGCCCTTGAGATTGGATCGAATTTCTTGGCCTTCCCGATTTCAGCGATCGTGGGTTTGGTCGGCGGACAGTCGCGCTTTGCCTTGCTCTGTACGCCGGAGTCAGCACCGTTTTCCTTTTCCGTAGATGTCGACACTGTTTACCCGACGGCGGCAAAGGTGTCCGACACCGACAAGGAAGCGCTGTTCAAGCAATTCCAGGCTTGGGAAGCGCAGAACAACGGCTCGCGGGCGCAGGCGAGGTCGGACAAGAAGTAGAACGGGGACTCTCACCGGTGGTCGTCCTGGAGCAGCCCATGTCGAACGGATGTCGGCGACGCTCTGCACCGAGCCGCGGCCGACAATCGGCAGCACGCGCAGCTTGTTGCCGTCATCGAGCACGGAGTTGCTTTTCTTTTAATTCAGGAAAATCATCAATACGGCGCGTGAGCTCACGCCAGCAAAACAGTTACGCGAAAAAGCCCTTCTGCGGCATGTCTCTCGGAAATCGCATTGACGTGGTCCGTGACAGCGACGTCGTTATCCGCGGTGGTCGCAATAATGTGGGTCTCGAGGCGCGGCGGAATTTCTTGGCTTCCTGATCTCGGCATTAAGTTCCGCAATCGTCAGCTTGGTCGGCGGCCAAATGCGTTTTCCTTTGCATTGAACGCCGGAGTCGGCGCCATTTTGCTTTCCGTATATGTCGAAGCCCTTTTGCCTCTGGCCGCTTCGCCCCGTAACGGACGAGTTCTGGGTCGTTCCAAACGCGCGAAAAGAGATCGGCGCAGATCTCTTCGAATTTATCCCAGCTTGCCCGGCGGACGAAGTTGTTCGTCAGACATGGACCGATTGTTTCGACTCCTTATTTGGGTTCGAGGATGGACCCAAAGAACATTTTGAGAACAATTTCAATGTATTGGCGAAGATCGAAAAAACTCAACCATCGAGAGTCCGGTCATTCATGAGGACTTAAGTCGACTCAATTCCGTAGATGAAATCTATTTATCTATATGATATAATTGCGTTTATGACAAAAGCTTCAGAGGACAAAAAAGAGGACATTCCTGCGGCTACTGACCGCGGCGACGCGGTTTTCTCAATGGAACCGCTTCTCATCAGAGAGGACTCCCGCCATCGGAGCCAGCTGACCGATTTGGCGGTTGAGCTAGTCGGCAAGTCGGCCGGTTTCAAGAGGAGCTTACCGCAAAGCCTCCTGGGGTCCTTGGCCGATCTCGTCCGAGCTATGAACTGCTATTACAGCAACCTCATCGAGGGGCACGACACACACCCGGTCGACATCGAACGGGCCTTGAAAAACGACTATAGCGCCGATCCCAAAATGCGCGATCTTCAGCTTGAGGCCACGGCGCACATCGCGGTGCAACGATGGATCGACGAAGGTCACCTCCGCGGTCGCGTTGTAACCATAGACGGTATCCGGGATATCCACCGTCGCTTCTGCGAGCACCTTCCCGACGCGATGTTATGGATCGAGGAGCCCGACACAAAAGAACGAATTCGTGTTGTGCCCGGCGAACTACGGCTTCGCGACGTCAAAGTGGGACGTCATATCGGTGTCAGCCCCGGCGCCGTTCCACGCTTTCTTGCTTATTTCGAGAAAGCTTACAGCCGTGTTGGAAAGGCCGACGCCATTTTAGCTGCCGCAGCCGCGCATCATCGTCTTTTGTGGATTCACCCCTTTCTCGATGGCAATGGCCGAGTGACGCGGCTGATGTCGCACGCAATGCTGTTGGAAGCGCTCGATACCGGGGCTGTTTGGTCAGTGGCTCGCGGGCTTGCTCGAAGCGACGGCGCGTATCGGCAGCATCTTACCCAATGCGACCTTCCGCGGCGGAATGACCTGGACGGCCGTGGCAACCTCAGTGAGGAAGCGCTCGCATCGTTCACGCGTTTCTTTCTTGAGACTTGCATTGACCAAGTCAACTTCATGGAATCGCTGATGCAGGCAGATCGGCTGCGCACACGCATATTGCTATGGGCGGAGGAGGAAACGCGCCTTAGCAAACTCCCCCCCAAAGCGAGCGCGGTGGTTGAAGCAATTCTCTATCGAGGCGAGCTTCCGCGCGGCGACGTTGCTAGTCTTCTCGATCTCACGCCGCGTCACGCTCGGCGCATCGTATCGGAACTCCTCAGCCGAGGCGTCCTTACCTCAAGGGGCCCGCGCGAACCATTGCTGCTGGCTTTCCCTGCCACCCTCGCCTCGCGATGGATGCCGGGACTATTTCCGGAACACGACTAATGACTGAAAACGGCTTGAGCTCGTCTACAGACAGAGGCGCGCAAAGCGGCTCTGGAGATCGTTGCTACGCTCGCTTACGTCAAGAGGATCGCCGCAGATCGCCTACTAAGACCCGCGAGAATCCCCGACAATCTCATCAAGTGCTTTCTGAAAGGCAAAGATGCGACAACGGGCGGAGCGCTCTCAAAGCGCCAAGCGGCGTCGCTGATCTTGGACGAACTTGCGCAGATCGGCCGAGATGGTGCCGTCATTCGCTGTCTGTTGAAGATCGCGGCTGATTGGACGGCGTTCGAGCTTGCCCAAGATGGGACAAAGCCTGCGCCGTGGTTCAAAAGGCGCGGGAACTGGTCGGTACGCTTGCCGAAGCTGATGCGCGTGAGAAGGGATCGCGACGCAAAGGCGACGGCAGTGGCTGCGCGCCAGCGCTGCGCAAATCACACTGCGCGATCGGATGCAGATGAATCAATGCCGCGATCAGGAAGGTCTAGGACAGCCGATGCAGTCCGGCTCTGCCGCCTTGACCGACAAGTTTTTGAGCGCGCACCGCAGGATACGTTTTAATTCTCTAGCCTTGCGAATCCATCAGCGTGATTGTGATCTGTGCCGCTCGAAAGCATAGACCGGATTAATTCCGCAATAAGCGTCTGTACCGGACGCGCTGGCCATGCATTGGCCATAGCTCGAGAACTGGCAATTGCCCGGATATCCCCAGATGCGCCCTTGCAGGCAATAAACGTCTTGTCGAGCGGCGGGCATGTATCCCGAACGATCACGCGGAGCGGCGATCGAACACGACCCAGAGCCAACGAGCATGGGGACTGTGAGGATAACAACTAACAAGAGAAAGTAGCGCATGGGACCCTCTTGTCTAACTTAACTTTGGCGAAGCTAACGGATCCGACTTGAGTTTTCTTGATCTCAGTCAATCCTTAGCCACCGTTTGCCGGCCCCAACCTGAAGCCGCATGGCGCAAACGCTACTATGACTTCAAATGAAGGCAAAGGCGAGCAGGCTCGAGCAGAGCAACGCAAGGCCCGTCGCGGTCAGCGCCAGCAGGCTACCGGAAATAAGGTCGTGAGTGTTCATTTATTAGCCCTCAATTGCAGAGCAAGAGGGAAAGCGGTGCCGTGGTTTGCTCGGTCGACCGCGTGATAATCAATGATTGTATTCGAATCCGGCGCAATAATCCTGCTGTTGCCGGCAGGAGGTGCAGTTTTTCGGCGCGATCTGCAGTCGGTTTGCCGTCTTACAACGAGACCACCGAGAATCAAGTTGAGAACTTTGCAGGAGCTGGCCAATCAAATACCTGGCCTTTCCGTGCCGATATTGTTCAGGCCCTATTCAACGCAGGATGCTATAAGCATCACAATTTCGATGCAGCTTCCGGAATGACTTCTTCGAATGGGCAGGCTCTTACTTTTCATTATGGCATTTGCAATCATGGTGGCGGCACGGGGCCGCCACCAAGATCCTTTCGTGC
The DNA here is from genome assembly GCF_059803455.1 of Bradyrhizobium sp. UFLA05-108. Classification (NCBI taxonomy): domain Bacteria; kingdom Pseudomonadati; phylum Pseudomonadota; class Alphaproteobacteria; order Hyphomicrobiales; family Nitrobacteraceae; genus Bradyrhizobium; species Bradyrhizobium sp. UFLA05-108. The sequence goes on from NZ_JBANAZ010000045.1 coordinate 51,870, forward strand.
CCCGCGCGACCGAATCCATGCCACCGGTCAACGTGCCCTAGCCGGATCTGTGTGACCGCAGCGTTCCGAACTTGCATGCCTGAGCCTCAGCAGATGCGCGGCAGTTGCTCGCCCGATAGCCAGTCGACGATGCAGCCGCCGCCAAAGCTGGTCGCCATCTGTACGAAACGGTGGTTATCGGCAATTGCCTCGCCGATGTCGGCGGCATCGGAGCCGAGGGGATGCGCCCGCATGGCAGCGAGCACGGCATTGGCGACCTCGGGTGACACGATCGCAACCAGCTTGCCTTCATTGGCGACATGGAGCGGATCGAGCCCCAAAAGCTCACAAGCAGCGGTCACGCCGGGCTTCACCGGAATTGCCTCTTCCTGCAAGCGAAATCCGAGGTCGGATTGCTGGGCGATCTCGTTCAGGCTGGCGGCAAGCCCGCCGCGCGTGGGGTCGCGCATCAGACGGATGCCGTGACCTCCGACCTCAACCATCTTCACGACGAGGTCGGCCAACGCCGCTGAATCCGATACGATCTCGGTGTCAAAAGCGAGGTTCCGCCGCTTGGACATGATGGCAACGCCATGATCGCCGAGCGTACCCGAGATCAGCACGCGGTCTCCGACACGCGCGTTCTGCGCGGAGAGATCGAGCCCGTCAGGCACCACACCGACGCCAGCTGTCGAGATGAACAGGCCGTCGGCCTTGCCGCGCTCGACTACCTTGGTGTCGCCAGTGATGATGTGGACGCCGGCCGATCGCGCTGCTTTTCCCATGGACTCGGCGATCATCTTGAGGTCGGAGAAACAAAACCCCTCCTCGATGATGAAGCTCGCGGCCAGGTAAAGCGGCCGCGCCCCGGCCATTGCGATGTCGTTGACCGTGCCGTGCACGGCCAGCGAACCGATATTTCCGCCCGGAAAGAACAGTGGCGAAACGACGTAGCCATCGGTCGTCATCACCATACGCCCGGCCCTGACGTCGAAGGCCGACTGATCATTGCCGCGTGCCAGCCATTCATTGCCGAAGGCCTCGTGGAACAGCCCCGAAATCAGCTGTGCCATCGCACGGCCGCCGGCGCCGTGAGATAGGTCGATGCAGCCGTTCCTGATATCGAGCTTGCGCTGATGTTCTCTCATGACGCTCGTCTCTGCCGATGATCGCGGAAGCGACCGTAGGTCCAATGCGCAGAGCAGGTGCCTTCGGAGGAGACCATGCAGGATCCCATCGGCGTGTCCGGCGTGCAGACCGTCCCGAAAAGCTTGCAATCCACCGGCTTCTTTACCCCGCGCAGGATGGCGCCGCATTCACAGGCCGGATTGTCGGCAACGCACAGCTCGCGCATGTCGAAGCGTACTTCCGCATCGTATACGGCGTACGCGCGGTTCAGCTTCAGCCCGCTGTAGGGAACTTGACCGAGCCCGCGCCATTCGAACCGGTCTCGCAGCTCGAAAATGTTGGAGATCTCCTCCTTGGCGCGCAGATTGCCGTCGCGGGTCACCGCGCGGCGATACTGGTTTTCCACTTCGTGGCGATGATCGTTGACTTGCCGGACCAGCATCAGGATGGCCTGCATCATGTCGAGCGGCTCGAAACCGGCGATCACGATCGGCTTGCCGAACTCCTTCGCGAAAAACTCGTAAGGCGCCGTACCGATGATGGTCGAGACGTGGGCCGGCCCGAGGAAACCGTCGATATTGACGCGGCCGATATTGCGGATGTCGGGGCTCTCCAGAATGTTCTGCATCGCCGGCGGCGTCAGCACGTGGTTGCAGAACACGCTGAAGTTCGAAAGCTGCTTTTTTTTGGCCAGACGTATCATGACGGCCGTCGGTGGCGTCGTGGTCTCAAAGCCGATGGCGAAGAACACGAGCTCGCGGGTCGGGTTCTCCTCTGTGATCCGGATCGCATCGATGGTGGAATAGACCACGCGGATATCAGCGCCGCGGGCCTTTGCCTTTAGCAGTGAAGTACCTTGCGAGCCCGGCACACGCATCAGGTCGCCATAAACGCACAGGATGACCTCGGGCCGCTCGGCGAGCCGGATCGCCATGTCGATCCGTCCTGCCGGCAGCACGCAGACCGGGCAGCCGGGGCCGTGGATCATCCGCACATTGCTCGGCAGCATGTCCTCGAGGCCATAGCGCGAGATCGCATGCGTATGGCCGCCGCAAAATTCCATGAAACGATAGGCTCTTTCCGGAGCGGCCTCGGCGCAGATGGCCTTCGCCAGGCCAAGCGCGATCGCCTTGTCGCGAAACTCGTCGACATACTTCATTGCGCGGTCCCCTGCACATCGATGCTGAACTCGCGCAGAAGGTCGAGCGTGCGTCTCGCTTCTTCCGGATCGATCTTGGTCAGAGCGTAGCCGACGTGGATGATCACGTATTCGCCAATGGCGATATCCTCGATCAGCGCTACGGATATCGCCTTGCTAACGCCGTCGATGGAGACCACGGCGATGTCGTCAGCAAGAAGCTTCGTGATCTCAGCGGGTATGGCGAGACACATCAGACTCTTCCTTCCAGGCCTTGGTGTTCGAGCAGCGACAGGGCCGCGATCCAAGCCTGCCCGAGGCTCAGGCCGCCATCATTGGGTGGCACCTGGCGTGGAAGCAATGGCTTGAGACCGGCGGCAAGACAGCCGCGCTCGATCTGCTGGGCCAGGATGGCATTAAGGAAGCAGCCGCCGCTCAGAGTGATGGTCGTGAGGCCGGTCTGCTGCACCGCACGCGCGATCCAGTCAACACAAGCGACGGCAAACGTGCCGTGGAAGAGCTCGGCTCCTTCCGTCGGATCGAGCGTATTGGCGCTGAGGTAATCAAGCAGCGGATGCATTGACAGCACGCCATCCTTGATCCCCCAGCCACCGTCCGCAACGCGGGAGCTGCGCACGGGGGCCTCCAGCTTCAATGCCGCCTCGCCCTCATAGCTCTGAACGGAGGAGAGACCGAGCAGTCCTGCCGCAGCGTCGAATAGCCGGCCGGCGCTGGTCGTCACGGGCACGTCGGATTGGTCGAGCAACGCGGAGAGGCTCTCGGCCTGCGGTCGGCTAGCGAACCGGCGCGGAATCACCTCGCCGCGCCCCAGGGAATGCAGCACGCTCGCCGCCATTCGCCACGGCTCACGGGCAGCGCGGTCGCCACCAGGCATCTTCAGCGGCGCCAGATGTCCGATCCGCTGGAAGCGCGCTCCTTCGCAGAGCAGGAGCTCCCCGCCCCAATTGCCACCATCGCTTCCATAACCGAAGCCGTCGAGCACAAGCGCGAGCGCCGATCCCTCGATACCGTGCTCCGCCATCACCGAGGCAGCATGGGCATGATGATGCTGGACCGCAATCAGCCGCTGCCCGCTCGCTTGGGCAAAGCGGGTCGATGCCATATTGGGATGCTGGTCATGTGCGATAACCACGGGCTCGACGCCCAGTGTCGAGGTCAGGTGCCGCACCGTTTCCTCAAAGAAGCGGATCCCTTGCCGGGTGTCGAGATCGCCGATGTGCTGGGAGACGAATGCCTCATCGCCGCGCGTGACCGCAACGGTCGACTTCAAAGCGCCGCCGACGGCGAGCACGGGCGGCACTGACCGCGCAAGCCGGACCGGTTCGGGAACATACCCTCGAGCCCGGCGGACGAACTGCGTCCGTCCTGCCGCAACCGACGCAACGGAATCGTCTACGCGGGTTACGATGTCGCGATCATGGGTGACGATGAGATCCGCAATGGCAACAAGGCGCTGTTCTGCCTCCCGGTTGTCGATCAAAAGCGGCTCGCCACCAGGATTGGCGCTGGTCGTCACCATGACCCAGCTTCCGTCTTTGCGCAGATACCTCGAATTCAGCGCATGGAACACCAGATGTTGCAGCGGCGCGACCGGCAGCATGACGCCGATTCGCGATAGCTCCGGCGCGATAGCACGTGCAAGCCGATGACGTGACGTCATCAGCACGATCGGCCGCGGCGTAGATTCCAGCAGGGCAAGCTCAGCCTTATTGGCTTCGGCGATCTCCGAGACCGCATCCACGCAGCCGACCATGACGGCAAAAGGCTTCTGGTCCCGCTGCTTCCGCCGCCGCAGGCACTGCACGACGTCATCGTCGCGGGCGTCGCAGACGAGCTGATAGCCGCCGAGCCCTTTGATCGCGACGATCTTGCCCGCGGCGACCGCGGCTGCGACCTCCTCCACGCCATGGCTGAGCCTCGGACCGCATTGCGGGCAGGCGATCGCCGCGGCATGGAATCGCCGGCTCGTGGGATCGGCATAGTCGCTTGCGCAGGCCGCGCACATGGCGAAATGCTTCATCGTCGTGGTCGAGCGATCATAGGGTAGCCGCTCGGAGATGGTGTAGCGCGGCCCGCAATGAGTGCAATTGATGAAGGGATAAAGGTGGAAGCGGCTGCTGGGATCGAACAGCTCGCTCAGGCACTGCGGACAGGTCGCGGCGTCCGCGACCATCCGCGTCGACACCTTGCCCTGCTCGCTGGCACGGATACTGAATTCGTCGCTCAAGACAGCACCGATGCTCTGGACGGAAATCTCATCGATCCGCGCGAGCGGCGGCTTTTCCGCCGGCAGCGCGGCGACGAAATCAGACACGCGCTCGCCCTCGACCTCGATCACCACGCCGTGCGGATCGTTAGCGACGAAGCCGCCGAGGTGATAGCGTGCGGCGAGGCCGTAGATATATGGACGAAAGCCGACGCCCTGCACGGCGCCGCGCACATGCAGGCGCAGTCGCTGTCCGCTCTGAGCCGTGGCCTCACCGTGCACGATCATCCCGCAGTGGCCAAATCGACCGGCGTCATCTTCGCCGCTTGCTTGCAGATCCAGGCATAGAATGCCGCGAACCCTTCACCGGTGCGCGCCGACATCGTCAGCACCTCGAGCCTGGGATTAACCCGCAGCGCGTATTCGATGGTCCTGGCGAGATCAAAATCGAGCACGGGGGCAAGATCGATTTTGTTGATCAGCAACAGGGACGAGACAGCGAACATGTCCGGATATTTGAGCGGCTTGTCTTCACCCTCGGTGGTCGATAACACCACGATCTTGCAGGCTTCGCCAAGATCGAAGGCGGCAGGACAGACGAGGTTGCCGACATTCTCGATAAAAAGGATGCCGCCGTTGAGCCGAGCCAGCCGGTCATAGGCCTCGTCCACCATCGCAGCATCGAGATGGCAACCCTTGCCGGTGTTGACCTGGATAGCCTGTACGCCGGTTGCGCGGATCCGCTCGGCATCGTTCGATGTCTGCTGATCGCCCTCAATTACTCCGATCGGAAAGCTGTCTTTCAATTCGCGGACAGCGCGAACCAGCAGCGAGGTCTTGCCGGCCCCCGGGCTCGAGACCAGGTTGAACGTGAGCACATTGTCGGCATGGAAGCGTGCACGGTTCTCGTTGGCAAGCCTTTGATTCTTGCTCAGGATATCGCGCTCGACCTGTATGATACGATCGCTGCTCATGCCGGGCGCCTTCTGGCCAACCGGATTTGCGCCGCGATCGGGCAGCCCGACGTGGCCATGCCCATGATCACTGGCCGCACCATGGTGATGATCGAAATCGTGGCCAGGTCCATAAAGTTGATGATGACCACGATCAGGATGGTGATCATGCGCATGCTCGACGACCGACTTTCCGTCACCGCAGCCGCAAACCGTACACATTAGTCGACCTCCAGTTCCTTGACGCGCATTTCTTCCCCCCCGGTTACCTGCAATTGATGGTTGCCGCAGGAAGGACACGGCTCATAGCGTTGCCTGATCTCGACGCTCGTCGAGCAAGCCATGCACCAGGCTATTCCGGGCATCTCGACGATCTCGAGCCTGGCTCCTCGCGCGATCGTCCGCGCGGCGGCGGCTTCGAAGGAGAACGTCATAGCCGTCGGCGCGACATGGCTGAGCGCTCCGATCTCGAGGCATACCACTTTCACCCGGGAGAACGGGCGCTTGCGCGCCTCTTCCTCGACGATGCCGATGATGCCTTCGCACAGCGCCATTTCATGCATGGTCCACCTCGCGGAATTCGAGTTTGAAATCGACGCATGGATCGAACGAGCCGACGAGGGCGCGCACCGCGTCCTGTCCGTGCCGGCCGCCGGCCAGCAGCGAGCCTTGCAGACTCTGGACCAGCGGCCCGCGCGCATGGAAATTCCATTCAGTGGGGGCCAGGAATTCGAAACGGACGATACAATCCTCGTCATCGAGAACAATGGCGTGGTAAAGTCGGCCGCGAGCGCATTCGACAGCTGCCGCACCCCTGCCGTTGCCGAGGCGATAGCTCTCGATAACGCCGTTTTCCGCCACTTTCTCGCTGCCCTCAAGCCAGACGCAAAGTCGGACTATCTCAGAAATCCGCGCCTTCAGGCGCTCGGCGGGACCGGCGTCTCGCGGCAGACACGCCCCACGCATAACCCGGCGCGCCCAAACGCCGGTCTCCGGAATCCGGCCGTGAAGATCAGGAGCCTCGGAGAAGGTCGGGCTGTCCGCCAGCATCCGCATGACGACGTCAAGATCCTCGGCCGCCGACAGGAACGACGGCTTGATCATAGTAAGCGACAGCGAATTGCCTTTGAGGCTCGCAAGATGCATGGCCAGCGCGCTGCCGGTCGTCGGCGCCAGTTCCTCGCCCGTGATCCCCAATGTGTTGAGCCACGCTCTGATCTGCGACACGGCCTCGCCACGCGGTGGCTCCTCGCTGCCGCCGAGCGCGGTCGTCGCCAGCATCATGGCACGAACGACGGCGGCACTTCTGCTATCCAGCGCGAAGCGGCCGACGAAGAGGCCCCGCAACAGCTCAGTCAGGCGCTCGGCAACCACAACGGTGACACGGCGCCGGAGCGTCTCGGCAGACGGTCGTTCGCGATATGCGGCCTCGACCGCCGATAGGAATGCCACCTGATGGGCCGTCGCGCACAGCGAGAACAGCCGCGGCAGCACGCCCGTCAGCGATGTGACCTGCTTTCCCGTAAACAGGCGCGCCAAAGGTGGCCGGCTGCGCGGCAGGATCGTGACGTCCGCGATGGTGCTGCCGGTGAGCCAGACGGTGATGTCGATCTCGTTGCTGAAGGCCAGGCTCATGCTTATGTGTGCCACTCCGTCAGAGCGCCACGCAGGACGTTACGCCGATCGACGCGTTTGTTGCGAAGGCGCTGCGACGGACCGCCTCCTCGCCGTCGGGCCGCAGCATCGGCTCGGCCAGGGCGGCTTCCGCCGGTACCGACGCCACGTCGGTGACGGCGAACATCGGCGAGAGCAGCGAGCAGCTCGCGATCCGGTCGATGTCGGCGACCTCGCCGGAGGAGAATTCGATATTGCCGGCAGAAAAGCGGACACGCAGCGTCGAGCCGGCGACTTCCCGCGCAATTTCGCCCGCGGGAACCACGACAAAGAGGGCACATGATGCCAAGGATCGTGCGGTTAACCAGGCGAAATCCGATCGGCGAAGCGCTAGGCGCGTCTGCCAACCGCTTACCCCGCGCCAGCGCGTCGACTTCACTGGTGGCGGTTACTGCGTCAAACATCATGACTCGATCGCCCATGAGCTTGCATTTTTGGGGGCGTCACGATTGCGACAGTGCCAGTCCTCCGGCAACGCCGCGAACGGCGTGCCGGGCGTTACCTGCACAAACTCGTTGCCGTGGGCGGGACCATAGACCGTCCAGCGGATGCCGCATTCCAGCCGCGTGCCGTCGGCAACTTCCTGGCGCACGGCAAGATTCTCGAACCCGTTCATTTGAAATAGGCCTCAATTATTTCCTCCAAGCGCGCGGCGGAATCCTGAAAATCCTCGTCGGCGGCAATCGTGACCACCGGCACGCTGCCCACCTCGAGCGTGTCGACGATGATCGCGTCCATGGCATTAAAGAACTGCACCGACCAGACATTGCGGATTCCGGTCGCAAGCACGCGACAGGTGCCGTAGCCGCGCGAGACGAGCTGGATCGGTCCGTTCTTGAGGGTCTCCTGGAGGAAGCTCATATCGAACGGGCTCATTGGCAGCAGCGTGAAATTGATGACTTTTGAGCGGATGCCGGGGCGCCAGGCCAGCGCGCGCTCGCGGATTTCGGCGAGCACTGGCAGCACGTTCATCGCCCCTTCCGGTGCGTGCCCGATCTCGAAATTCACAGCCGTGAGATCGACAGCCGCGCGTTTGACGATCTCGGGGATGGCGCCGACCTCGAGATATTCGGATGCCTCGTTCGTATCGAGCCGCACGCGCCAGATCCCGGCCAGCACCGATTCCTGGAATTGCGCCAGCGATCCGTCCGGCAGTGCGACGACGCCGGTCACCTCGCCTTCGCCGATTACATCGGCAATCAGCTTGCGTTCGAGATCGTTGAGATCGCCGAGTCGAAACAATCGTGTCGGCACATCGGTCTTTTGGCTGGCGATGGTGGCGGCGAGCTGCGACAACAATTCGACCGCGTTCGGGCAGCTCCTAGCTAGCTCCGCACTATCGAGTGACGCAAGCTTCGCCAAAGCGCCCGCTGCGGTCAGGCGGCCGCCCGCCGCCTCGAGCCTCTCCTCGCCGTAGATCGGCCGCTTCGCATGGTCGAGTGCTGTACAGAAGCCCACCTTCATACTTCGACACCCTGTAATCTAGGGTAGGGGACGACGGTCTCTACGACTACGACGGTCCTCCTGCGCGGTCGGCTCACGGGCGCGGAGATGCGGTCGAAATAGATCGACCGATCCCGGATTTTTGCGATCAGCCCAGGTATCTTCTTCCTGGCGAACAAAATCAGCATCAGATGAGTGCGTACGACAAAACGCTGAGCAAGCGCACTCGCGGCCTCTCGCGCGATCACCTCGCCACGCAGCGGCCCCTGAAACTCATTGCTCAACTCGGGCCGAACGACGGCAACGTCGGTCGCTTCCGCAAGGCTTGCGTGCTCCCTCGCTGACGACAAGTCAGATATTCTCCTATGCATACGACGCCGCGTTTTCAGATGAAGGGGCGCTTGTCATGGACGGTTGAGAGTCATCTTTCTGGAACGGAGACTTGTCTTCCAACTTCGCGACAGTCTCCATCAAGCCGGTGCTTGTCGTGAGGCTCGTCCTGGAATGCCGAAGATGGTCATTGGTCAGGTCGATCCGGAGATGCTCGGGCAGGATCGGCTCGCGGCCGACCAGGTCGGCGAAAAAGCTGTCGCAATTCTCACCACTGAGCGCTGCGTCGATGCCTTCAATCGCATCGGCAATCAGCCTCGCCTCTTCATCGTCCAGAAGCCGAATTGCAGTATCGAGACAGACCAGCACCTTGGCATGGGTCGGCGGATTGGAGAGCAAGAGCACCGAGACACGCCGCCGTACGCCGCGAAACTCGCAAAGCGCCGAGATGCCGTCGGTTTCAATGACCATCATTGGCAAACCAAGACACATCCGCGATGTCTCCGACAGCTCGCTGACCGTTCAGGTCCGCCTCGTCTCGTAATGAAGGTGATCGATACCGTTGGCGAGCAACCACTCGGATTCACGTAACGGTGCGGTGCGCGGCGTTACCTCCACGCCCCACTCGGCTAGGATTTTGCAAGCAACTTCGACCGCAGGAGCGATCTGATTGCGTACCGCAGGTGTCAGGGGGCCACCCCAGTCCTCGAGGTCGAGCGGCTGACAGCCGATCAGCACGAGATCTTTTGGGCATTGTCCAAGAAGATCAGTTGCACTGATAACTTCCTGAAAAGTGGTATGATGCAGACTCATCTTCCTAGCGCCGGTGAAGCGCGGCACTTCCTTGTCGCGCACGAGCTTTAACTCTCCGGGCTTAAGGCCATAATCGATCGCGTCGAATACGATCAGGCAGTCAGATTCCTGAAGGTAGTTCACGAGCTGAAGCCCCTGCGTACCGCCGTCCAGAATGGTGACGTTGTCCGGCACGGCATAGCGGCGATGAAATTCTTCCACGGCTCGCACCCCAAAGCCTTCATCTGCCCAAAGAATGTTACCGATACCGAGCACTAGGACGCGCCTTGGCTGTTGACATGCCGGCCTCGGCCTGACCGCCCAAGAGTCACGGCGCTGACGTACACCCGAGATCATCGAGGAGATGATGCTCTGGCGCGACATGATGTCTTCGCGAATGACAGCATAGATGTGGACGATCAAGAATATGACCAGCGCCCACATGCCCAGATGGTGCCAAGTATGCACGTCCTGGCTGTTCGGCCAGACCGCGAAGACCCAGCCGAACAGCTTGTGCTGCCAGCTGTCGTTCCCGGCTCCTTCCGAATACAGGGCAAAGCCCGTGACAATCATGAAGGCCGCGACCAACGTGAAGCCCGAGAACATCGCGATCTGCGCCAGGGGATTATGGCCGACATACATCTTCGGCTCGCGCTCCAGGAAGGCGTACCAGCGGATCTCGTGCAGCACGTCCTTCCAAAACTGCTTGCGATGCACCGGAATGAAGAATATCTGCCGGGACTGGTAGTTGCCGGCGAAGGCCCACAGGATGCGGGCGAGAAAGAATACCGCGAGCACCTGCCCCGCCGCGAAATGCGCAAAGCGGATATAGCCCATCGCGAAGTTTTGGGACGTCTCGCGCGCGATCGTTGGGAGCGGTGCTCCGATCAGATAGCCGGTTACCATCAACGCGAGAATCGATAACGCATTCACCCAATGCCAGATCCGCACCGGCGCTTCGTAGACATAGACGGCCCGGGCGACGGTCTGCTCGCCGGCGGCATCGGTCGCGATCGCAACAAGGTCCCGCTCGGTTTCCGCCGGGCGCGCAACTGCATCCTTCATGGCGTTCCTTTCTCCCTTACCGGGCCTTGACCGTCGCCATTTCGCGGCCATCTGGCGACATCACGTGCGTCGAACAGGCAAGGCACGGATCGAAGGAGTGGATGGTGCGCAGGATCTCTAGCGGCTGCTCCAGATTCGCCATCGGCGTATCCACGAGCGAGGCTTCAAAAGCGCCGATATTGCCCTTGGGATCTCGCGGTGAGCCGTTCCAGGTGGTCGGCACCACGCACTGGTAGTTGTCGATTCTTGTTTCCTTGATCTTGATCCAATGCGCGAGCGCCCCGCGCGGGGCCTCGGTGAAACCAAAGCCCTTGGCCTCCTTCGGCCAGCTCTCCGGCTTCCACTTGTCGACACTTGCCGTCGAGGAGTCACCGGCTTTGATGCGCGCGACTAGCTTGTCCTGGAAGTAGCGCATCTGTCGCGCTGCCCATTCGCATTCCAGTGCGCGTGCCGCGGTGCGGCCGAGCGTGGAGAACAGCGCGGTAACGGGAAGACCAAGTGTCTTGAGCAGCTTCTCGGTCGGATCCTTGAACTCGGGCTTGTTCTGCGCATAGCCGACGATGTAGCGGGCGAGCGGCCCGACTTCGACCGCATTGCCGCGCCAACGCGGCGCCTTGATCCAAGAATATTTGCCGCCCTCGTCGAGCTCCTTGATGTCGGTCTTGGTGCCCTTGGCGTTACGACCAAGCACATAGTTTGGCTCGGTGACGCCGTCCCAGGGATGCAGCCCCTGGGACTCGTCGGCATATTTGTACCAGGAGTGGGTGACGAACTCTTGAATCTGCTCGGGGTCCGCGTGGTCAATGGGCAGCACGTCATTGAGATTGCCGTTGATGATCACGCCCCGCGGCACCCTGAGGTTCTTCGCGGAATAGTCGTTGGCGTTCTCGGGGATGTCACCATAGGCCATCACACTCGTGCTGGAGAGGCCCCCGCCATAGAGCCAGTCCTTGTAGAATGAGCCGATCGTGAGGATGTCGGGCGAGTAGACCTTTTCGGCGAACTCGATGCAGCGGTCGACGACGGAAGAGACGAGGTTGAGCCGCTCCATGTTGATGGCACCGACCGCGCCGGTGCCGTCGACGTTGATGGCGCAGGGCACGCCGCCGACCAGCCAGTTCGGATGGGGGTTCTTGCCGCCATAGATGGTGTGGATCTTGACAATCTCCCTTTGGAAATCGAGCGCTTCCAAATAATGCGCGACCACCATCAGGTTCGCTTCAGGCGGCAGCTTGTAGGCGGCATGGCCCCAATAACCGTTCTTGAACGGTCCGAGCTGGCCGGACTCGACGAACTTCGTCAGCCGGATCTGGAGATCCTTGAAGTAACCGGGCGAGGACAACGGCCAGGACGAGACCGATTGCGCTAGCGCCGATGTTGCCTTCGGATCGGCCTTGAGCGCCGAGATCACGTCGACCCAGTCGAGTGCATGCAGGTGGTAAAAGTGCACGAGGTGGTCATGCACCTGGAGACAGAGCTGCATGATGTTGCGGATCGAGTTGGCGTTCTCCGGAATGGTGACGCCGAGCGCGTTCTCGACCGTGCGTACCGAGGTTAGCGCATGCGTTCCGGTGCAGACGCCGCAGATCCGCTCGGTAAAGGCCCAGGCGTCGCGCGGATCGCGCCCCTTCAGGATGGTCTCGATGCCGCGCCACATCGTGCCGGTGGAGACCGCGTTGCGGATCACGTTGTCGGAGTCGACATTGACCTCGACCCGCATATGTCCTTCGATTCGGGTCAGCGGATCGACGACGATGCGCTTGCCGGAATCGTCGAGTTTGAACCCGTTGGGTGTTTGGATGCCCATCGTTGCGTTTCGTGAGATCGATTATTGATGTTGGTTTGCGTCTTCGCGCTTGCTGGCGAGCTGTTTCACGGCCGTCACAGCCGCATGCGCCGCGACCGCAGCTCCAACCACGCCCGCCGCCGCCATGCCGATCTGGTCGGCATTCTTCTCGATGCCGAACTGCTTGATGTTGGTGAGGCGGTCGTAGAACGACCCCTTGTCCCAGAAGCCGTCTTCAGAGCAGCCGATGCAGCCGTGTCCGGACTGGATCGGGAAGGAGATCCCGCCGTTCCAGCGCACCGTCGAGCAGGCGTTGTAGGTGGTCGGTCCCTTGCAGCCTATCTTATACAGGCAATATCCTTTGCGCGCCGCCTCATCGTCCCATTCTTCGACGAACTGGCCTGCGTTAAAATGCGACCTCCGGTAGCACTTGTCGTGGACGCGCTGCGAATAGAACATCTTTGGCCGGCCATGGCGATCGAGCTCCGGCAATTTGCCGAAGGTGGTGATGAAGGTGACGATGCCGGTCATCACCTCCGCAATCGGCGGGCATCCCGGTACTTTGATGACCGGCTTGTTCTTTATGACCCTGTCGATCGGGGTCGCCTGCGTCGGATTAGGCCTGGCCGCTTGCACACAGCCCCAGGAGGCGCAGGTACCCCAGGCAATGATCGCCATCGCGTCCTCGGCCATCATCTTCAGTTTCTCGACAAACGGCTTGCCGCCGTGGATGCAGAACATGCCGCCCTCGTTCAGCGGCGGATTACCTTCAACCGCGAGCACATATCGGCCCCTGTACTTGGCGCGGGTATCCTCGAGGATCGCCTCGGCCTGATGTCCGGCTGCGGCCATAATGGTGTCGTCATAATCCAGCGAGATCATCGACAGAATGACATCCTTCACGAGGGGATGGGCAGAGCGGATGAAGCTCTCCGAGCAGCAGGTGCATTCGAGCCCGTGCATCCAGATCACCGGCATTCGTGGCTTTGTTTCGAGCGCAGTTGCAATGCGGCTAGCCGCCAGCGGTCCAAGCCCGAGGCTCGTCGCCGTCAGGGCGCAGAATTTGTGAAAGCTTCGACGCGTGATGCCCTGTCGCCTGATCACGCTGTAGAACGTTTCCGCCGCCGCGCCCATGGCCCCTCCCGTCTTCTGCTTTGACCTATCGATGGACGCACGGGCAGCAAGAAGCGGGCCAACCCCTCAGTTGCGCGAGCACCATCGTTTCCAATCTGGCGATCACGAGCGCTCTTGGCGATGACTTCACGAACCGGGCCGCCTAGACGACCACCTTCTCTCAGCCTGAAGCGGAGGATTCTTCCAGTCTCCGTTCGGCGGTTCATCGACATACTGGATGATCCGCGGGTACTTGTGCGGCGCAAGACGGCCTTGACGAAGGCCTTCACTCATTCGTTGCGGGCTCCGGCTTCAATACGACCAATACCTTTCTTGGTCAGACCTTCCGCGTCCGGCACGGCGATCACGGCCGCTTCGAGAACGGCTGGATATTGAACAAGCGTCGAAATAACTTCGAACGGGCTCACATAGATTCCACTGACCTTGACCATGTCGTCGCTGCGGCCCACGTAGGCATATGTTCCGTCCGCATTTTTAACGTACTTGTCGCCGCCGGGCTCGCCGTCTGACGACGACTTTCCTTCGTCGTCGCGCAAGGGCGGCCAACGCCCGCATCCCAACATACGCTTTCACATCGCCTCCCGACGGTGGAGTGTAGAAAAACCCGCGGGGCGGCCCCGACGCCTGGACCTGGAATCACGCCGAGCCCGCCCCTACACCACCGGGGGGGCCTGGTGATGCTATGTTGAACAAAGCAAGTGGTGTGCCGAGCCGAGCCTACATCTACTGCAAGGTTCTTCTGCGAAAAGCGCGCTCGAGGGCGCTTGAATTGCAGCTGACGTCAACGCGTATGGTCCAAGTATTCGCACCGATTGCGATAGGTTCATCAAGATCAGAGCGATCTCAGCTGGGCTTTGTCGACGATTTTCAGTGATACATTTCTGTTCGGTCGCTCTTTCCTTGCGGCAATATTGGCCACAATTTGAAATCCAAGTTCGTGTCCTCAACTTCTGTCGGGGCGCCGTTCTTCACTCGTACGATGATCTTGAACGTGCCCCTTCGTGCAAACCCAGAGCACAGATTTCAGCTTTATCTTCGCATGGCCCGGCTGAGCCCGCTCCTTCACCCGCGTTGACGCGCTCCCCTCAGTCGTTCTTGGACAATTCAGTAACAAAACGAACATCGCTCCGTCTGATAGAGTGAACGCGGAGGAGATGAACCGCTCGAAGTTGCCGCGCTCCTACAGAACAACAGCCGCCGCTGTCTGACTGCTTCGTCGACCTGTCGTATCCAGGACAATACAGAACGTCGTCATGTTCATGACAATACTCGTCGGCGACCGCGCAACTGCCGCTGCGCGATGAGCTATGTTCTTCCTCGGTCATTATCGATATACACATGCAGAAGCTTGATACGCATCGACCTACGCCGCCTCGCGCGGCCTATGGTCGTCATCCGGCGTTGATTCGATAGGGGGCAACTGCGATCAATCCCATTGATTCCGTCGTCGTCCGGCGAGGTATTACCAAGCCGGCGGATAGCTAGGCCCGCGGCCCCGGCGACCATGAGGGCTCTGGCAGGCCTCACTCCCGCGAAGCCGTGCAAACGCCGACCTTATTAAGCGGCACCGCTCGGGACAGCTCGGGAATAAACTTGCTAGATGTTGACCCGCGAGAGGGACTTGTTGGACCGCCATGGATCCGCGAGGCCGAGCTATCCGATCTAATCAAGTTGAGTCCGAAATCGAGAACTCCTGCAGGCGATCGTCTGCCGTTGCCTCGCCGATAAGAGAAAAGGTATCTCATGCTACCGGCCGAAGCTCGCCGAATAATCGACTTTCACAACTGCAGACTACGCAAAGGCGCGCCACACGGGCGCCAACGCGAGATTGAAACACGCCCTTTGGCGCGCCTCACGCGCACAGCGAGATTTTGTGTCGATGCGCTTTGCCATGAAAGCTTACTTGCCTCCTCTGGACGATGCGTCGTCGGGCTTGAGGTGCCGCTTTCGAATATTGTAACTGACGAGCCAGATCACGCCGACGGCAATCGGCACGAAGGCCGCGGTCACGGACGCGGGCTCTACATGCAGTCCGACATCCTGCGCGCCCTTGGCGAGATAGGCAAACAGGCTGACCACATAGTATCCGATCGCCCCAACTGACAAGCCTTCGACCGTGGACTGCAGCCGAAGTTGCTGTCTCGTACGCTCGTTGATCGAGTGCAACAGATCGCGATTCTGTTGCTCGATTTCGACGTCGACGCGCGTTCGCAAGAGATCGGCAGCGCGAGCCAGCTTGTCCGATAGATTGGCCTGACGCTCTTCCATGGTCGCACAGGTTCGTATCGCAGGCGCCATACGACGTCCCAGGAAGGACGACCATGTCGGATAGTCCGCGACGTCCTTGCCTTCAACAATCGACAGGCGCGATTGCACCAGCTCATTATATGCTCTGCTGGCACCGAAACGGGTCAGACTTCCGGCGACGTCCCGTTCGAAGGATACGGCTAACGCCGTCAGTTCCTCAAGTAGATGGTTGTTGACTTTCAGCCCTTCGGCACCCTGCATCTCCTCGAGCACTTCGACGAGACGGCGATCGATGCGATCGACCGACGGCGCCAGCTCTAGCGCGGTCGACAGACCAAGCAGCGCTAGCGAGCGGTAGGTTTCGATTTCTAGAAGACGTTGCACTAGCGCGCCGAGATCGTGCGGCGTCAAGCCTAGATCGTAGACTAGAATTCTCGTGAAACCTTTGTCGTCAGCGCGAAAGTCCGAGGCCACAACGCCTGCTCCGCCTTTGACGTTCACCATCGCCAGGCTACTTTTGTCAAAAATCTGCTCGGCGCGCTCGGTCGGACAAGTCCCCCGCTCTGCCTCTAACTTGATCGCGGCGAGCAATTCTCCAGTCTGCGATAGTGCGCGGATCAGTGATTGAACGCTTCTAGGGATGTCACCAAATTCACGAACGGCTGAACTGTTCGCGGTACTCCATATCCATGTGAAAGTCGCAAATTCCGAATGCTGCTCCCACCTTAGCACCACTGGCCCGAACCCGATCTGATGATGTTTCGCGGACGGCTCCGGCGGGGGTACCTTGTGCTCCCGACAGAAATCGACAAACCGGCGGCGATCGCCTGCGGCATCGTCCCCCTTTGCTAGAAACACGAAGCGGACCATGCCGAGAGACGAAACGAGACCCGTAAACGGGCGCGCATGCACTTCGCCGAGCACAGCCTCCCGCTCAGGGTGCAGCTTGAACGACGCCAAATCCAATTGATTGACCATCGAGATCTCCAGAGTCCGCATCACCGCGGTCGGCACGACCGGCGCCAGAAACCGGGTGCGCCCGCGCGCAAGCGCCACCGGTGTTCGCCAGCAGTGAAGCCGCCACCACACGGTCGTTTTGGCGGATCGAGACTCAAATGCGCCTCCGTTGCGCAGGCCGCGGCATTTCGCATTTGTGCAGTGCAGGATTTGGGCCAGTGAAATACAGACGAACACGCGTGTGACCTTTGCGGGCCAACGCAACGTCTGGCGACCGTGAATTAATGAGATCGCACGTTCAGCGTCGGACAGCCACACGCGGGATGTTTTGGAGCTGTGTCACCCAAGCAATCGGTCGAAGAGCTGAACACGGTCACGACCATCTTGATGTCTTAAAGGTCACGCGGAATATGAGCGCCGTGCACCTACGCCGACCTAAGTATCTCTTCCATATGATGTTCGCAGAATTGCGTCACGATCGTCAACTTGCTGAACCAGCGAGTTAGCGGCTTCGCCGACGACCATCGGCAAGCGCACTGCATCACCAGCAGAAACGCACAAATCCTGTGGTAGACAGTCAACATCGGGATTACCAGGTGCCTCACTCACATCGCTCAACGCGCTGCGCTTCACGCGGATTTGTCGTATGGCGATTCAGGACCGTAAACCTTCAGGGTCGACAAGCTTACCTCACCAGGAGGATAAGGTCAGCGAGATCTTGCTAAAGCTGGATTTCGGAGCGGACGGCGATAACTTCACTTGCCGAGAAACTCTGTGAACTTCAGCTCAAATCGACCCACTCCGGTAGGCTTTGTTGTGAACTTGACGGTCTTCTCCGCAAGACTCTCCAAGGTACCGGATGCGAACTTAAATGTCGTCTTACCGTACGCTTCGAGCCCCACGACTTTGCCGTCCTCCATGACAATGTCGCCGATGCCGTCCAGGAGTTGCTCAGCTGCAAAGCCGTCGGTCGAGCGATGAAGTCCGAAAGACGCCAAATAGGTTCCCTCCTCATTATCAGACTCAGCGATGGATATCATGGTCGCGATAGCGTCCTTGAATAGCCCATCCACGCCGCGACACGTATACTGAAAGCTGACGATGTCGTGTTCATTGCGATCACCCACCGGCTCTCGAGCTGTGGCGACGATATTGCAGTCGTAGCGGCCGATTGTGTCCGCGAGCGCAGCTCCGCTCATCCCAATCAAGCCGAATACGGAACATAGTATGGTGACAAGAAAGCGCTGTGTCATCTGGTTACCGCTTCTGGAACGAATTTTAGCCGCTACGTACAACCTGACGCAACGTCCGATTCAAGCCCTCTTCGGAGAGGCTCATCTCCTCGCATTTGACGACTCGGCGGCTCGCATCTGGAGGTTATCGCGAAGGCGTCGATGGTCTCGACGCAAGATGACTCGGACGCTAGATCCTTACAAACCGGCCCTCGGACGGGGGCGCCTGCGGTCGCTTCAGCCCAAGTTCGGCATACTGCTTGCTTCGTGAGGCACACAATCAGCAGATCATATGGAGGGGGTCGGCGCGTCTGCGGGCTCACTATCGGCCCCTCGCTCAAGTTTCCCAGATCAATTAGCAAGGAGGCGGCGTGAAACCGCGTATTCGGGCGGCTGCAGCAGCTGTCGCCCTGGCTCATAGTCTCGGACGCCTTGTCACCAGGGTGTACGAATACGAGACCCACGCCTATAGGATCAGCGTCTCCGTAAGGGACAATAGGGTTTGGGGATATGACTACATCGGCCATTGTTATGTCAGTGGCGAGTTAGCGAACGTACACCACCACGGTGAGGGATCGCATTTCGCGCTCATGCCGAACGGCTCCGGCGCGTACAGCGGCTTTGATCACGACACGTCATCCTGCTTTTCGGTAACAAATAAGCGTCGCGAAGCTCGCATATTCGACTACAAGGAAGATTCGTACTTCGCATACAGGGTTTGACGATGTGGGGCGGCACGCCTGATTATTCGTGCGCCGGACACATGCCACATGGTCGTAGCTTGGTACTCAGTGCCAGACGGATAGCCTACTGCGTTGCGCCTTCCTTGCGAAAGGCGACAGCTAACGAACGCGAACGCCACAACGGTATGGCTTGCAGCATATGCGCGCGCTGGCATGGCGAACGCCATCTCGAGGGCGTTGAGGAGCCCCCGAAATCAGGGGCTCTGGTCATAGGCCAGCGCTCTTTGATGTGGCTGAAACGGACGGCTCCAGACCAATCAGGTGCGAGATCCTAAAAGTGAGAGGAAAGCTAGCCGCCACTAAGGCATCGAAAGCAGAACACTCTTCGGATAAACGTTGTTCGAGATATTGTCGCTCACGATCACCTGGATGATTTTCAAGTAAACGGCGATAGCGGTGAATGCGGTTACGATGACTGCGCATGGCGGCAAACTCCTCCTCGATCATCGTCGTCACACCTTTATCCTTGCGTACTTCGTTCGATGAAAAGAAAAAGGCTATTCGCGAGATACGTAGCGCCTGCGTTCGTTACGCGTCGCTCGTCCGCTCGACGCAGGTAAGATTAGCCCAGTGGGACCTACCGTCACCCGCTGCCGAACAATCGCGGAACCAGTTTGAGTTGATAAAAAGCGGCAGACCAAAGCTTCACCGCTTTCGGCCCCAGGCGTGGAAAATGCGTGGCAACCCGACGGTTGTGTCGGGCCGAACGAGAAACGCTTCGAGTTCACTCTCGATGGCGCCGATCTCCTGGATGCTGGTGAGCCCCAACTTCATCAGCGCATCGCGAATTGCCACGAAAGTCAGCAATGGGACTCGTTTGACGTCACCATTGCGCCCGCATGGCTGAGTCATTGAGGAGTGAACGTCAGAGAAGCCAGCCGCTTCCAGGAGACGGACGAGACTGCGGCCGATCAAGGGATCTCCGCCCCGCCTCCGCACCGCCGCAATGAAGAGTTCGCCCTTGCGCCGAAATGCAGCTGACGGTGGATCGCAGAACTCGCCGTCACAATCGATATCCTGTACGACGATCATGCCTCCAGGTCGGAGTGCCGCGTAAGCTTGTTTCAGCGCCTCTCCAGGATCGACGAGATGGGTGAGCACGAACCGCACGCTCACCAAGGACACGCCGCGTACTGGCCAATGACGTGCGACATTTGAGCAGCAGAATTCGACATTGGGGATGCCGCGCCGCCTCGCCTCTCCTCGCGCCATGACGATTTTGTCCTCGTCGAAGTCCAAACCGATGACATGACCGGCTCGGCCAACCCTCTTTGCCAATTCGAAAGCTACATCGCCGCCGCCGCAGCCTGCATCGACGGCTATGCACCCCTCGAGCGGTTCAGATTGATCGAGCAGTAACCGTGTTGGCTCAGCCAGCACGCGGGCGATCACTGCAAGTCGCGCCAGCCCTGCTTCTCCTCCCTTCAGCACGTAGGGGGCGAGATGTTCGGTCTTCATCTAGGTCCTATGCGGTTGAAATGGGTCTACTCTGATCGTGCGCAGGTTCCCTCGGCCCTTCCCATTCGCCCGGAGGCCCGATCATTCTCTCGTCATAGCCGGGCAGTCCCCGGAAGCACCTCGAGAGCGCGGGGAACTTCGCTTGCTGGAAATCGCCAAGCACGCCTCGGCGTTTTGACTTAGCCAAATTTGAACAGCACGCCGTAGCCACCTCGCGGATAGCTCCATTCAATATCGCCGTTCTCCTCGCAGATGATCCGGCAAGTTCCGCATTCGATGCAGCCATCGACGGTAATCTCAACTTGGCGCTGTTCGTTAAGGTCGTAGCAGCGTGCTGGGCAGGCCTTGAGCATTGACAGGAGCTGCGGCGATGGCTTGGCATGCGGCCGCACCTTGATGTGGGGTCGGCCGGTATCAACGAGATAGCGGTTGTAGAATAGTTTGTCCTCGACACGCATGGATAGCTCGATCGACATCATTTGGTCTCCGTCGTTGACACTGTCGTTTTCGTTCACCGCCACGCGCGCACGAGGTGAAAGGCGTCGCCGAACAGACCTCTCCGCGAACGCGCCTTGGTGAACGACTTGACTGCAAGTTTCTCCTTTTCGACCTTAGGCGTACCGTCGACACGCAGAAAGTTTTGCATAGCCTTGGAGACCAGCTGCGGATAGGTCAGGAAGAAGTTTTGCGATCGGGTGTGCATCAACGCTGGCATATCCTTGTACTTCCTTAGATCCTTGATCACGAAGGATTCATCGAGCATCGTCTTGTATAGCGCCAGATTCTGCGGGATCATCGGTTGATTCCGTGACTTGATCTGAAGGATCGCTTCCGCCGCAATCCGACCGGAGGTCATCGCAAGATTAGATCCTTCGCGATGAATTGTGTTGTTAAGCTGCGCGGCGTCGCCGACCACGACCCACCCCTTGCCGTAGAGTTGCGGGATCGCCTTGAAGCCGCCCTCGGGGATCAGATGGGCGGAATATTCCTTCACCTCAGAACCTTCTATCAGCGGCGCGACTGAAGGATGCCGCTTAAAATGATCGAGCAGGCCATAAGGCGTCTCGCCGGTGCGCTGGAAGTCGGCGACCAGGCAGCCGATACCCAGCGAGATACACTCCTTGTTGGCATAGATGAATCCCATGCCGGTCATGCCACGAGAAATCGTGCCAACGGCCTCGATCACCGCGCCTTCGTCGCCCTTGAGATTGAAGCGCGCCTCAATTGTCTCTCGCGGCAGGAAGTGCATTTCCTTGACTGCGAGCGCGACCTTTTCGGGCTTCGGCCGCTCGCGCAGGCCCGCGCGTGTACCGAGCATGCCGTTGACGCCCTCCGCCAGCACCACGACGTCGGCATGGATCTCGCCGTCGCGACGATCGGTCCGCACGCCAATGACATTGCCTTGTGCATCTTGAGCAAGCTCCGTGACCGTCGTTTCGCATAGTACCGTGGCGCCCGCTTCACGAACCTTTTGCGAGAACCATTTGTCGAACTGAGCGCGGATGATGGTGTAGCGATTCGGCTTCTCCTCATTGAAGTCCTCGGAGCGGTAGTGCAAACCAGTGTGAGAGCGGTCGTCCATCATCCAGAAGCGCTGTTCGACCAAGTGTCGCTCAAGCGGAGCATCATCCCGGAAATCGGGGATCAGCTTTTCCAGCATGTCGGCATACAGAATCGCACCCTGCACGTTCTTCGAGCCAGAATACTCACCGCGTTCGAGTTGCAGCACCTTCATGCCACGCTGCGCCATGGTAAGCGCTGCCGCATTGCCGGCCATGCCCGCGCCAACGACGATGGCATCGAATTTTTCTTCGATCATGATCGTGCTCCTTTAACCTGCAATCCGGCCGCGGGAATGCGGCGACAGCCGTGCGCGGAACGCGGCGGTGAGCGGCGGCAACAGATCGATGGCATCGGTAACTATCCCTATATGGGCAAAGTCGAAGATCGGAGCATTCTTGTCCGTGTTGATAGCGACGATAAGGTCGGAACCCTCGACGCCGACACGGTGCTGGATCGCGCCCGAAATGCCGGCCGCAACATAGAGTTTCGGCCGAATCGTCTTGCCGGTCTGGCCGATCTGGCGATCGGAGGTGACCCAGCCCTTCTGCACCAGCGGTCGAGAACTGCCGTATTCGGCCCCAAGTACTGTCGCGAGTTGGTGCACCAGTTGAAAATTCTCCGGTGATCCGAGCCCAAGCCCCCCCGCAACGACCACGTCAGCATAAGCGAGATTCGATTTTGCTGAGTTACGGTCCGGCAGGAAGGAGAGAACCTTTGTGACGATGTCGTGTTCGACGAGGCCGAGTGGATGGGTGATGATCCGGCCGACGGGGCGCGCGACGCGCTTTGGCATCGGCATTACACGGGGGCGGACCGTTGCCATCTGCGGGCGGTAGTTCAGTGTATAGATCGTGCAGAGCAAAGAGCCGCCGAAGGTCGGTCGCGTCGCAGCGAGCGATCCGTCGGCATCGACATCGAGCTCTGTGCAATCGGCGGTAAGTCCCGTAAGCAGCGTAGTCGCAACCGAGCCCGCGAGATCGCGGCCGAGCGTAGTGGCCCCCAACAGCAGGATCTCCGGCTTGTAGGTGTTAACGACATCGGTCAGCGCCTTGGTGTAAGATTCGTTGCGGTAGTCGGCCAAAAGATTGTGGGCAACCATGTACACGAGGTTGGCGCCATAGCAGAAGGACTGAGCAGCCGCCTGCTGGGTCGCCTCGCCTTCCGGACCGATGATGACTGCGGCGAGATCGACCTTGAGCTTGTCGGCGAGCTTGCGGCCGGCCCCCATGAGCTCCCAGGACACGGGGTGCACAACTCCGCGTTCCTGCTCGACGAAGACCCAGACATGCTTGTAGGCCTTAAAGCGCTCAGGCAACTCCTTCTTGGTCGCGGCGCGGCCAGAGGCGGCGGCCGGAGCGCGAGTTTTTGGCGTAGTACTCATGGTATTGATTTCCTTGCTTTGCTAGCCGTGCGCCAGCGTCGCGAGATCGGCTTCCAGGTTCTGCTCACGCTCGAGGGGCGCCGCTCTAATCGCCTCGGCCGGTGCTCGCCGAACTTCGATTAGTCCTACCTTGTTGCGCTGGGCCGGCCCAACGAGGCGTTTGGCGCAGGCTGCGAGCCGCGGAGGCCGCATTCCAGAGGCACAAATAGGTCTAGGCGGTTGGTCGTATTCCTTCGAGGGATTATGGCGTTGCTCACAGGATGCACTTGACTCTGCGCGGAAACGGGAACTTGCTCGATGCAGTCGTCGATGTGCATGCGCTTCTCCAAGGCTTGGCTGCGAATGGAGACAGCAAGTGTCGTACCAACTGTGCGCGCGATCGAATTTTAGCGTCAGTACAGAGGTTTACGACAACTGTGGCATGACCTTCGTCTGACTGCGACAGCGCAGCCGACATGGCTGCCGCGACACGCGTCGGAATTCGAACAGAGGCGCTAGGTCCACCCTTTTGGTCATCCCACAGATCGACATCTGTCACGGGAAGGAATGTTAGCCCGACGTCGTAAATCGCACCTTCATGACCACAAAGCTCTCCGAGTAAATCCCGAATCTACGCTTCCTGGCGGGACGATGACGAACAGGACCGAACCTTAAAGCCGGGTAAAGTGAAGTGATGTCACTTCAAGTCAAGTTGCACGAACGTTGGCGCCTTCTTCGACTGTGGTGCGACGGCGTCCTTCAGGACCTTGAATACGCGTTGGTCGATAGGAGAGGAGGCAACGAAGTCCGCATATGCTCGTTCCAGCACCGCTCTACACCGTTCCGCGACCGCTACATCGGTTGCAGCGCTCAAGTCTTCGCCTGCGAGATACTGTCCCATGCGCTGCAGGATGTGAAGCCTGGCCACGTTGAGGATTTTGGAATCGTACTTGACGCCGAGCAGGTCGAAGAGTTCCTCGGCCGCGGCTGTCTTTTTTAATTGCGAAAGGATTCCGTCAGTCATTAGTCGTCTCCATCTGCCATGGCGCAATGTTGGGCAAGGCCCGGCCTGCTTCTCGTCCCGGTGAGGTTGGCATGCCGCCTTAACGACCTGTTCGATGCAGAGATGGCGGCTGTTCGGGACATGCTGGCCTCACATTCCGTCAAGCCGGGAGTGCTCACGGACCTCGCGCCAGATCGCCATCACAGTCTCGCGCGCGACACCGCCCTTGTGCTCGACGGCATGCTTGCGCACGCGGGCAAGGATCGCCCGGCTCTCCTCGGCGCTGACCGACAGCTGCAATTCGGACAGCAGCGCGTTGATAGCGGCGAGCCCTGAATGCTTACCAATCACAAAGCGATTAGAGCGACCAAGCAGCCGCGGATCGAGCGCTTGATAGCTGCGCTGGTCCTTCAAGAGGTGTGTATAAGAGACAGCCCATAGAGCTGCTTGAGCGCGACAGCGATCTCCTCCAGAGGCGCATTGCCCGCGCGCTCGCCGAGGCCAATCACGGTGACAGATGCGTGCGTTGCGCCGGCCTTGATTGCAGCGAGCGTGTTAGCGGTCGCGAGGCCAAGATCGTCGTGACCGTGGAATTCGATCTCGAGGTCGGTGGTGGCACGCAGCGCCGCCACCAACGCAAAGGCTGCATCGGGATCCAGCACGCTGAGCGTATCGGCGACGCGAAAGCGCCGGGCGCCGGCGCCTTTTGCGGTGGTGATCAGCTCAACCAGAAAGTTGACGTCGGCGCGCGAGGAGTCTTCCCCTCCAACCGTGACATCGAGCCCCCTATCTCGAGCATAGCCGACGACCCGCTTCACCTGCTCGAGCGCGGCGACCCGGCCGCTGCCGAGCTTGGCAGCTATCTGCACGTCGGAGCATGGGATCGAAACATTGACCATTGAGACGCCGGATTCGATTGCCGCGTCGACATCGGAAGATTTCATCCGGCACCAGCCGATGATCGAGGCTGCCAGGCCGGCTTCGACAATAGCGCGGATCGCGCTGACTTCTTCATGGCCCATCGCCGGCGTACCGGCTTCGATCTCCGTGATCCCGGCCTTTGAGAGCGCCGACGCAATTGATACCTTTTCCGCTGTTGTAAAAGCCACGCCGGGAGCTTGCTCGCCGTCGCGTAACGTGGTGTCGTTCAGGACTATCTGCCTCATATGCGACTTGCCAGACAGATCTGTTCCACCGAAGGTCATGCGCGCGTTCCGCCTTTCCAGCTAAATCTGAGCAACAGCTGTGCCAGCGCGATGAATGACGCAGACCGCTTAGATTGAGGCGCTTCTGCGCCGCGACTGAAATTGTCGCAAATACGACGATGTCGCAGATCTGACATGTCAGGCGTCGACTAACCTACGGCGGATGTGGACGATGATGTCGATGCGGGAAATCTCGTGGTCCGGCACGGTCTCTGGCATCTGCGCGAGCACGAGCTTTTCGGGGATATCCATCAAAATGTCTTCGCCGACGAGATAGAAATGCGCATGTGTCCTGGTATCAGTGTCAAAGAATGTCCTTGAGCTGTCGGGCTTGATCCGGCGCAACAAGCCAACTTGTGTGAACCGGTTGAGTGTGTTGTATACGGTCGCAATCGAGAGTTTAATGTTGGCTGCGATCGCCTCGTTGAATAGTATCTCAGCGGTGACGTGCCGGTCGCTGCTTGCGAAGAGTAACTGAGCCAACAGCACGCGCCGGCGCGTCGCGCGCAGGCCTGCGTCAAGCAACCGTCGCATGCACACTGCAGCGGAATTTTCGGCAAAGCCGTCGCACGAGGCTTCGGAGAGCGCTGCTTCTGGGGCATCTGTGAGACGGTTGGCGGAGCGCGCGAGCATTGTCGATTACTCACGTCTGCGGATTATCAACGGCTTCGACATGACCGCCGCCCCCGCGCAAATGGTCGCGGCGGCGGCCCGCCATTCGGCTCTCGCCGCTCTCCTCACCGAAACAGAGGTAGAAGTCGTTGCATTGCGTACACACAGGCGTCGTGCACATCAAGAGTCCTTCGTTTTCGCACAACGTGCGATAGAAGAAGCGCTTCCAGCGCATATTCTTGGTGTTCCGAATCGCCAGCGGCGCGAAATGGCGCGTCAGCAAGCGCGTCAACTCAGTCCGTTCACGTAATCCGAGGTCCTCCCATAAATGGTTCGGCTCCATCACACGCCGCGCGATCATGGCCGCCAACCAGCGACTGATCTTACCCTTGGTCGATCGCTGTCCGAGCAGGAGATCGCGGACCAAGATCATCTCCTCGTCACAGATCGAACCGGACTTTTCCATCGAGATGATGGCCCGCGCGGGCACGGATGGGAAACATTGCATCAGGAGTTCATTGAGCTCCTCCGCGGTCAGGCCCGCACGTTCGGAAAGCGGGCCGCCATCCATCACGGCGGCACAAAGAACTGAGGCGAGCACATGCCGGTCAAAATTGTCGTTATCCTTTATGTCGGCGTCTGCTGGATCGCAGCCAGTAAGGAGGCGGTAGAGTTCAATTCCGGCATGCCGTCTGTCAGCAGGGGTTTCCCGCGATAGAGTTGACATCGCATCGATTGGATCGGCTCGCGCTGCAATCACGGACAACTCCATCGGTTGGATCTTGTCAATTATGATGCCGGCCCTTTGAAGGCCGGTACGAAGGGCTACGCCGACAGCGCGGCGAGCTCGGAAGCAGTCTTGCCGACCTGACTTTCGTCGATCGGCTTCATGATACCGTGCTCCATCAGCATGTCCTCAAGCTCGTCCATGCTGATCGGGGTCGGGATGATTCCCTTGCCGCCATTGTTATGGATCTTGGTCGCGAGATTGCGATAGTGGTCCGCCTGCTTGGAGTCCGGCGCATATTC
>NZ_JBANAZ010000046.1:0-76439 GCF_059803455.1 Bradyrhizobium sp. UFLA05-108
GCAAATGAAGACCGTGGGACCCGCGATCAGTTTGCGGACTTCGTGCTGGCTCTTGCCGCAGAACGAGCAATACAGCGCGCTATTGGAGAGTGACTGAACTGTCATGAGGACCTCAGTGCGGCTTGCCGAGCACGAACGTGAAGGGGACAACAAAGAGCTCGTCACCCTGGTCGTCACTGACGTGCAAGATCCAGTCTCGCCAGTCTTCGAGACTGCTCTCATTGGTAAAGCATTGCACGACGCGGGTCGCATGATCGCGCGCCTCGGCAAGATCATCCACCATGGCGCCTCGGCGATCGACGAATACCTTCTTCGTGTTGGAGCAGTGGAAATAGACCTGGGTCATGTTCAGTCTCCATTGAATGGTATGGGGATCAGCGAGAGGCTCGCGTCGCTCGAGTCCTCAAGGAGAGGGCACGAAGATGAAGGGGGTGACGCTGCCGCGATCTGGAACCACATCCAGGTAGCCAAGAAAGGAAACAGGATCATTTGAGCACCTCGCCGATCACGACTTTCCGAGGAATAGTGAGGCTCAACCGCCGCACTTCGTCGCCAACAGGTCGTTGAACGCGTTGATCACTGAATCGATTGCAGCCAACACTTGCGCGCCGTCGACGCGATTGGCAGCGGCATGTCTCAACATCACCGACTCATAAAATGAGGCGGCGTAAGCGCGACAGCGCTTCTCTTTGTCGGTGGCGTTGTCGAGTTGGCTTTGTACCGTCGCCAAGCGAGCGCAAGAGTCGTCGTTGTTTGAAGCGCAGCCCGCCGCGACCGCAGGAATCGTAGATGCGTTAATCGCGGCTGAAACTATGAGAACAGCGATTCTCCTCATCGGCGCACTCCATAAAGCGAGTTGTTGCGAGGAGACTCACATTCTTCAGGTCTACGTTCTATTGCACGCGGGTCGTTTCAAGTACGGCTGTGGTTGCCCCACATAAACCTTGGCTTAAAGAAAACGAGAGTGACGATTTCAGAATCGGCAGAGGTGCCACCTCTCTTAGCGAGAGAGGCAGCACCACACTCGGCGGAGAGCTGACACGGTCACGTGCGCTGCAATAGCCGCTTTCTGGACTACGGAGATGAAGGGCTCGGAATGCAGCCCGGCCGCACCGAAGCTTCGCCGATCAATCCGAAGAAGCTGGTCTCGAGTTCCGCGCGGATTCTTTGCAAACGCGTCCCGCTCCCGCCGTCCTGGCCGTCCCGGATCGTGACCGTTGCGGTCAAACCCGACACCAAAGGCACACCGGCAGGCACGTAATCGATCGCGATCCGGACCGGCACTCGCTGGGCCAGCCGTACCCAGGTGTAGACCGGATCGACGTTGGGCAGCCCCTGTGTCGCAGCCGCTGCATTGGAAACGCTGACGCCACGCGTCACCGTTGCGACGTGACCTATGACGGGCTCAGAGTAGCCCATCAGCTTGGCCTCAGCACGGTCACCCACGCACAGCCGGGCCAGCTTTGTTTCCTCGAAATAGCCGTCGACCCAATAGCTGTCCCTATCGATGATCGAAATATTGGCGGCGCCTTGATGCGCGTAGTCTCCCTCTCGAAGCAGGAGGTTCGTGACAATCCCATTCACCGGGCTGCGCACTTCGGTACGCTGCAGATTGATCTCCGCCTGCCGGACTTGCTCCTGAGCCGACTCGACGGCCGCCTTCGCCTGTAGCGCATTTCCCTCGTAGACCTGCTTCTCTTCGGTGCTGCTCGCCAGATCCGACAAACGTCGCCGACGTTCGGACTGCAAATCCTTCACGTTGCGGTCCGCCATCCTTTGCTGCAAGACCGCCTTGTTGGTGCGGAGCGCAACGTCGAAATCGAAGGGGTCGATGACGTATAAAAGGTCGCCTTTGTGAACGAACTGATTGTCCACGATTCCCAGCTCCTTGATTCTTCCGGAAATCTCCGGCGCGACGCTCGCGACCTGCACCCGCACGCGCCCGTCGCGCGTCCATGGTCCGGCATTGTACTGGTCCCAAGTCACGAGAGCGGCGATCGCTGCAACGGCGGCGATCCCGACCGTCGCCAGCTTGCGCAACAGATGCCGCACGGTTCGCGAGCCATGACTTCGCCGCGGTGGCTTTGATTTACGTGGAGGCAGGACGATCTGTTCGTCATCCGGGTACCCTTCCGATACCCTTAGGGCGATCCCGTCGAACTGGTTCGTTTGATGAACCGGTTCCTCGGCCTCAACCGACGACGAGCGCGCCAGGCTTTCCTGCATCGGGACTTCCCGAACAGCCTCATCATAAACGACAGAATCCATGGCGCCCTCCTCTAGAATAACAGAATCAATAGGCCGAGAACCGTCACATATAGGCTCAGCTCAGCGATTGCGGCGTGACTGAACACCTTCGCAAAGCCGACGACATGCAGAAGCGGTCGGAGTGCGAGGATGACGACAAGAGCTACCACCAGGTAGGTTACAAACGGCGCTAACAAGACGCCTCCGACCACCAGCTCTGCAAAGGTGTGCGCCATCAGGTTGCCTCCGACAAATCGCGATTTTGGCTCCGATCGAAGATGTTGCTTGTCAGGGAAAGGCACGCCGCAATTTCTGCCTGGATCGAGTCGTTGTGCGTAGCCCGTTCACGAAGCCTGTGCGCGATAGCGCGCAGGGTGGCCGCATCTCGCTTGGCGATCGCCCCGCGTACTTCGTCTGCAAGTGGCCCATCGGCGAATTGCATCAGCTTCGCATCGCAAAGCCGGAATATTGCTGATTGATCGAAACAAGAGAGCATTTCTGCGAGGGCGCGACTGTCCTGTTCTCCCCCAGCGGCGAGAAATTGCCCTATCCGCGAAGCGTCCCGGAACGTTGCTTCTTCCAACGCCTCTCCATTCCGCAAGAACGGCTCCTGCAGCTCGCGGCGGACCTCCGCCAGAAGCTGCTTCCTGCGTTTGTCATCGGGTACGGGAGGAATCAGTGTTTGCGTTGCGAACAGGAACACGGCTGCCGCGACAATGAACACAGAGGTGAAGAGGAACGCCTGCGGATTGTAGGTCTGTGGATTACTCGGCGCCAGGATGAGCATGGTGAAAGGTAGAATGGCGCGACCAAGTGATGACCACAGAAGATTTTTAGAGGTGATGAGGAGTGCTGCGCCGACCACGAGGGGAGCAAGACCGATAGCCAGCAGGGGGAAGGCGTCGGCGCCATCGAGGATGATGAACTCGAGTATACCGGTCAGAACAATTGCGATCGGCGCAGCAACAAGCGCAACCGCGGTGAAGCCGCGCGGGTTCGGAGTTGTGGCCCCCAATCCGACCATCAGCGCCACGAAGGACAGAGAAACGCTCGCCGCAGGCCACCCGACCCAAACGTAGAAGGCCGAGGCGATTGCAAACCATAGAGAGGCACGGAGACCGCTTTCGGCGGCAATTCGATAGGAGCGATACAAGGGTGCACGCCACAATCGCAGCGGCCACTTGACTGATCTCAGAGCGATCAGTTCTTGTCGAACATCTTCGTCCCGTCGAACAAACTCGTTCCGTGCCGAAACTTCCGTTCGAGCGTTCTCGCGAGCAGAACCGCTGCTCAAGGTCCGCGCAGCCTGTAATTCGGCGATTAGCGAGACCGCGGCGCTGCGGGCGGCAGCGCTCCTGACCGAGCCGCTGCTCGACTCCGGCGCCAGGCTTGCGATCTCCGGCCGCAGCGCCACAATTTCTCGCAGTAGCGTCAGGAATGTCATCGAGTTGTCTGGTTCGCCGCGGAAGGCAGCGCTTGCATAGACGCGGATGCGGCGATGGATCGCCGCCAACTGCGCGACCATGCGCGGTTGACGGTCTGGAGCAAACATGAACGTGTTCATCACGGCGATCGAAAAAATGCCGACCACGATTGCGGCGCCACGCGCCATACCGGATTCAAACACGTGCTGCGGATTGTCGATCTGCTGTGTCGCAATAAATGCGACAGTATATCCGGACAGCACCGCTGCATAAGCCCGATAGCCGTCCAAGAGCTTTGCCACAAAGACGCAAATGCCAAGCCACGCCGCGAACGCCAGGAGTATCAGATCTCGCGCCTGCGAGAAGAGGCCTGTGATTGCGATTGACACCGTTACGCCCACCACAGTGGCGAGCAATCGAAAACCTGCCTTGTCCAACGCCTGGCCGCGGGTTGGTTCGGCGAGAACAGCAATCGTAAGCGCGGCAGTCGTCGGCGATTCGAGCTGCAGCCAAAAGCTCACGAACAAGGCGATGATCGTAGCCAGCCAAACGCGAATGGCGAAGCTCCAGGAGCTGACCGGAATTTTCGCTACTGTGTGCGGCTGCTCTGACATTGTCGCGATCACGGTCGTGCCTCTGCAGATGCTTCACCACTCGCGCTCAGTTCTCGTGTCCCGACACATCGACAGAGGCGACGAAACAGTAGCCGCGGCCGGGGATGTTGACGATGAACCGATGCCCGTCCCGACCGTCACGCAGCGCGCGACGCAGCGCGGACATATGGACCGTGAGGTTCGCAGGCTCGACAAAGACGTTGGGCCAGACCCGGGCCATCAAGTCCTGCTTGCTGACCAGCTCACCGCGGCGTTCAAGCAGAGCAATCAGGATCTCCAGAGCACGACTTCCGAGGCACACGGGTTTGTCTTCTTCGAGCAGAAGAAACTGCGTCGGAAGCAGGCGGAATGGTCCGAAGGAAACGTCGGCTAGGGCGGCGCCGACCGATCCACTTCGTTTCTGGGAGAGTGGTGCAACCACCTCAAAAGGCTGAGCGGTGCGTCCGGCGTCAAATTCCGGTTCGGGATGAAATTGCTCCAGGCGTCCGAAAGCTGCAGTCGAAGCTGATGCGCGCATTATGACCTCGCGTGCTTTGGCAGGCTAATCCCGCAAAGATGCCACTGACCGTAATCTGACGATTTGGAGCGCCGCGAGCTATTCCACGCGGGTGGTGAGCACTGACAGATTTGGTTGCGTTGCCTAAACCTAGATTTACAAGCCGAGTGGAGGAGTTGGGGCCGCGCATTGTGATGCTCGGGCCGGATCAACAAAATACGCGAGAGCCATTACTTGAGCAGCGAACTACTTCGTTAGCCCAATTTCGGAAACGCGCAGGCGCGCCGTCTCGTGGCAAGCAACCTGGTCTATCCTAGGCCGCGCGTCGATAAACGACACGACGAGGCCGCGTCTGCTTCTCCGTTCGCGACCAAATTGGCGCGCCGCGCGATATGTTGCGAAGAGTCACCAGCGGACATCGCCTCGTAGTTCGTCTTACGTCTCGACCTGCTTCAACCGGTGGATGGTCGGCTTTCCGTCCATGAATTCAGCCATCGCCCCCGTGAGTGTCCTGAAATATTCTGTGCTCAGATGGGCATCGACTGCTGCCTGATCGGCGTAGCGCTCCATGAACACATAGGTATTCGGCATTTCACCGTGGTAGAGCCGATATAGCAGACAACCCTGCTCGTTTTCATTGACCTTCTTGACGAGCTCAGTCGCGAGCTCCTCGAATTCTGCGCTTTTGTCTTCCTTGATCTTGGTCGTTGCGACAGTTCCAAACATTCGCATCACCATCGAGTTTGAGCGCGTCGTTCTATTGCACGGCGTATTGGGCTACTTTACCGGCATGCGCCGAGGCGCCGGGAGTGAAGCGCAGCAAATCGCAGCAAATTGTTGCTAGACAATCGGTTGATCATGACGGTCGGGCAGGGATCGCAAACTGAAACAGAGCCCGGCGTGGCTGGCTCGGGTTGACCAACAGGCATCCGCCATGGATTCGACGATTGAACGGCAGATTGTTAGTCCCCCAATGTACAGATCGTTCCACAGCTCAGGAGCGTTGCGGCCTATCAGGTACGAGCTTGAGCTTATCGGCCATACGGCCGAGCTCGGGAAGCGAACCGGCCTGCATCTTCTGCATCGCCCTGCTGCGATGCACCTTCACGGTGGCTTCGGCGATGCCGATATCATGGGCAATCTGTTTGCTCAGACGGCCGCGGGCGACCTGAATCATGATCTCGCGCTCCCTGGGGCTCAGCGATCCGAAGCGCTCCCTGAGAGCGACCAAGTCCTTCTCATTTTCCCGCCGTGCACGATCACGAGAGAGACCGAGCTCAATCGCGTCGAGGAGATCTTGGTCGCGGAACGGCTTAGTCAGGAACTCGATAGCGCCCCTTTTCATCGCCTGCACGGACATCGGTATGTCGCCGTGTCCTGTGACGAAGATGATCGGAATTTCCCTATTTGCCGTGACGAGCTCGCGCTGAAGATCGAGACCGCTTTGACCGGGCATTCTGATGTCGAGCACAAGGCAGGTGGGGCAATCCGGGAGATCGGACTTGAGGAACTCGGAAATGGACGCAAATAGCTGAACATCGATGCCGAGCGATCGCAGTAGCCGCCCGACAGACGCGCGGAGGTCCGGGTCGTCGTCGACGACCAACACGGTGGAGGTGGAATCAGGCATCGCTGCTGCTCGAAGGGACCGCGAAAATGAGCCTGTGTCCTGGTTTTCGGCCAGACCGCGCATTTCTAGTCCTAATCGCGGAACCTGAACAGTCCCATTGTTCCCAAAGCATGCGTGCGGGGTACACCAAAGTTTACGACCTGACCCAGCTCGCTCCCGAACGCGCTGATCGACTTTAGGATCTGTGGCTCGCCCGATCGCGGCTGAGCGACGCCCATCACCTCATGCAAGCCACTCACCTTCAGCGCTGACAGCCGATCGAGCGAGTGCCTTGTCCGCATCATCGCGGGAAGCCTTCTCAGCTCGCCGTTCATAATCGTCGGCAAGAGCCCTTAGCTGACCTGCAATCGCCATGTCAGTCATGGTTTTGGCGGTACGGAGCAAAGTCTGCGCGGTCTTCAGATATTGTTTGCCTCGTGGTGAGATCTGAAGCGTCATGACGCCCTCGCGCGGTGCTCGGTCGACTGGTCGAAGGGCATTTGGAGCCAGCCCAACCAATTACGGTCACTTTGGCGGCGAGTTGCGAAGCGATCGACGCACTCCCTGGAACAAAGCGGGGTTCGCCACGAATAATGCCGGACGAGACCGAACTTGCCGTCGCACATTGCGCATCGAGTGGCCCTGTCAGACCTGTGAGTTTCCAAGCGATAAGCCATTGTTTTCTCCTTTTCGCCCCTGCGCATTTCGGACGCATGCAGACTATTAGGATCGTTACCAGCACCTCAATTGAGCGCAGGTCGAAGTCGGGCATCCAAAGGGGCGGGACGGCGATACGAAGGCTTACAATGCCCGGACGTGGTCCTGAGGTCGCCGGGTATGATCCCGGCGATCACGTCGTCCAGCGGGGAATTCTCCATCCCGACCGATGATTGCCAGGACTCGCAATCGCCGTCGGCATAAGCCAAAGTTTAGGCGCATCGGCATTGCATCGATGGCATTCTTGACGCAAGTCAAGCCATCCCACGCGGATCTACGGCACCGTTAGCTGCCCGCACGAAGGGGCCTGCGAATGGCATAAGCGCATGATGAAAAAGGTACTAGTTTCGGTCGTCGACGATGATCGGTTCTTTCGTGAGTCAATGTGCAGGCTCATGAGATCCCTGGGCCATACGGTCGACGTTTTCTCGTCTGCAACCGAATTTCTCGCCTCCCCGCGCCTCTCCGAAACAGCATGCCTGATCACCGACATTCATATGCCCGCCATGACCGGGCTCGAACTCTGTCGGCGCCTTATCGATGCGGGCCACGCAATTCCGACGATCCTTGTGACGGCATTTCCCAATGACGTCGACCGGGCTCGCGCGCTAGGCGACGGCGTCTTGTGTTACCTGCGCAAGCCAGTGGACGAGGACCAACTGATGCGATGTGTTAGCGCGGCTTTCAACTCCGGTGGCTCGCCTGAAGGATAGTCGGGAGCTCTCTTTCGGTATCTGGCAAGGTGAACTGGAATACGGCGCCGCCGGGCTCGTTCGCTCCCGCCCACAGCTTGCCCCCGTGAGCTTGGATGATAGAGCGGCATATCGACAGCCCCATGCCTGTCCCACTCGACTTCGTGGTATAGAAGGCATTGAAGATCCTATCGAGATGCGCAGGATCGATGCCCGGCCCTGAATCGCGCACGGCCACGAGGGCGCCTACCTGGTCCTGATCGGTGCTGATCAACATCCCTCTTGCTCCCTCTTCTACCGAGCTCATTGCTTCAGCCGCGTTGAGAATCAAATTCAGCAAGACTTGTTGCAGCTGAATGCGGTCCCCCAGAACCGGAAGCAACCCCTCCGCAAGCCGGGTCTGGACCGAAACGCCATTCCTGACGATCGCGCTTTGCGCCAACGCGATCACTTCGTTGATCGCCGCGTTGAGATCAAACCGCTCTTTTCGCGGCGGCGCTTTTTTGATTTGCTCTCGGATGCGATCGATGATTTCTCCGGCTCGATCTGTGTCCCCGACGACACAGGAGAGTGCCTCGCCGATCTCCCCTAGGTCCGGCGGCTGCATCTTCAGAAAATTCAGGGCCGCCCGGGCGTTGTTGCGCGCGCTGGCGATTGGCTGCGCAATCTCGTGAGAGAGCGAGGCTGCCAATTCTCCCATCATGCTCACGCGGTTCACATGGGCGAAATCCGACTGCATCTGCTGCAATCGCGCCAACGCCTGCGTTCGTTCCTCTATATCCGTCAATAGTGCATACCAGCGAGAAATGGCACCGAAGGTGTCGCGAACCGGAATGCCGCGGATGTCAAACCATCGATATTCACCGTCAAAGCGTCGTATGCGTGCTTCGGTCTGGTATGGAACGCCGGCGACTATCGACCTTGTGACGATTTCAGCGAGATGGGGAAGGTCTTCATGATGAATCGTTCCGTTTGTGCCCCAGTTCTTCATTTCCTCCAGTGACGCACCACAATACTCAAGGATTTGGCGATTGACGGCTTCGACGTCGCCATTCGGGGCCAAGCTCGCAACGAGACCGGGTATCCCGTCAATCGCCGAGCGTAAACTCCGCTCGCTTTCGCGCAGCGCCTCCTCAGCCCGTTTACGCTCGGTCAAATCGAGCACGAACGCGACGCCCTCGTCGCCGCCTTCCTTGACGAGCGCGGCACCAATAAGCACGGGAACGCGGCTACCGTCCTTCCGAAGATATTCCTTCTCAAAAGGCTGAACTATCCCGATTGAGTTTAGCTGTTCCAGCGTGATTGCGTCACGCTCGTGCCATCCCGGAGCACTCAGCTCGTTCCAGCGCACCCGGCCCCACGCGAGGTCATCACGGTCATATCCCAGCATACGGAGGAACGCGTCATTGGCTTCAATAACCTGCCCCTGGCGGTTGGCAACGAAGATCCCGATGATATTGGCGTCAACCAAACGCCGTATCTTCGTCTCCCGATCCTCGAGATCGCGATACAGCCGTGAATTCTCAAGCGAGATGGCTGCTTGCGACGCAAGCACCTCCAGCAGCGCCGCGCGATCGGGTGTGAAGATGTTCGGCGCAAGGCTGTTCTCAAGGTAGAGAATGCCGATGAATTTTCTCTGACTAATCAACGGCAAACAAAGAATAGAGCGAACACGACTCCGAACAAAGTAGGCATCGGTAGAAAATGGGTTTCGAGATGACGCATCGTCGATGATTACCGTCTCATGAGTACGCGCTCCATAACGGGCCAGCGACTCCGGCAGCGCCGGTGCGATATCGGCCCGTTGCCGCAGATGCACGGTTACGTTCTCGCCACTAGAGATCGCCTCCGCCTCTATCTGCAGCTCTTCATCTCGTGGAACAATCAGAAGACATCGTTCCGCGCCAGCGTGCTTGAGTGCAGCGCGCAAGAGCTTGTCGATGAGCTCTTCGAGAACCATCTCGCCAGAAAGTGCCTGCGAGGCTTCAATCATCGTCGCGAGATCGAGATGTTCGACCGGTGCTTCGATCGTGCCCGCTGGACCCGGCGCACGCTCGTCCTGTCTCAGCCGCGGATGGAGCTGGTCGAGTTGCCGCACCTTTCCATCTGCTCCCCATCGCAAGTAGCAATGCCGCGCATTTTTGAGGTAGAGATGTGCAACCTCCTCGAGGCCGCGCGCCGCGTAAAAGCGGGCAGCCAGCTCGTAGGCCAGCGCCTCGTTTTGGACAAAGGCGTTTGCGCGGGCCGAGGCAATGGCGCGCTCGTAAAGGTCCATGGCCTCGACCGGGCGTCCCTCAATCCGGGCGATCTCGGCAGCGACCAGCGCTGCACGATCCTCGAAATTTTCAGGACAATTCGCCGCCCAGGCCTGCAGCTCCCGCTCGTGGCCGCCAAGCGCGTCTCGATGCTCGGCGTACGGCTCGGGGCCGAAGGGCTCACACCGAGCGGCTCGGCACAGGCCGGCATAGAAATGCCATTCGGCTTTTTCGGCCGGAAAGAGCGACAGCGCCCGGGAAGTTGCGTACCATGTCCCCGCCTTCTCCGCTGCCTCGAGCGCCGAAACATAGTCGCCGGCAAAGAAGCGCGCCTGGAGCTTTCGGATCCAGTAGTAACATTCCAAAAAGGCACGAGCGGGTTGACCCGTGATGCGGTCTTCGAAGGAGCGCTCCGTGAATTCACCATCGTCGAGGGAACCGAACTTCGCAATTTTCCCGCGCAGGGTCCGGGCAAGCGCGATCGGCGCGGAAAGCCTGTCGAGGAAGAACCCATACTTCTGCACGAATGCCAACGCGTCCTGAGCTTCGCGCTCGAATTGATCGAGTGGATGGCCCGATGCAAGAAGGATGCTACTGAGACCCCGGGAGGCAAGTGAGGCATATGTCGGATCGCCGTGATCCTTCGCCAACTGGAAGGCGCGACGTGACGGTTCGATGCCCTCCCTTAGCGGTCGTGTCCACGGGACCACAATCGCGAAGGCGACATAGGTCTTCGCCCCGAAGTCTGTCAATCCGCGACGTTCCAGCAGATCGCAGGCCGACTTTCCAAACCGATAACCTTCAATGTACTGGCCGAAGCGGGGGCCGGCGAGCATCGCCACTGCCACGTAGTTAAACGGCGCCGCCTCGCTGATGCCGTGCTCGAGGCTGAGATTTGTGGCAGCGCAGACGCTAAGTGCGTGCAAGTTCTTGTCGGTGTACATGGCCGGCAGAGCCAGGCTGCTGAGCAGGTCGAGCGTCGCCCTTGCCTTCTGGTCTTGGATCAGCGGCAGGTCAACGATATCCTCGATCGAGCGATCTCCGAGCAATGACCAAATGCGCTCGTACTCGTGACGTGCGTCCGCCTCGGTGGGATGCGCTGACCAATCGATGCCTACATGCCGCAAACACTCCAGGGCAATTGTCACCGCCCTTTCGCCCGCCCCTAGCATTGCGCATAGATCCACCCGCCGGTAGGCCACGAGGCATTTTTGGACTGCGCTGAGCGCGCGCTGTGCCAGCGCCGCCAGACGTTGGTCGGCAAGCTGCGCTGCACCAGCATAGACTTCACAGTCGGCCGAATGCAGCTCCAGGTCAAAGGCGAGGTCGGGCCGGCGCTCCCATGTGTCCCCCGGCAACAGCGCCGCACCGGTGGTCAGATAGGTCAGCGCGGAGGCATAGGCCGACGACGCCTTGGCGCGCTTGCCAGCGGCCAGGTTCAGCTCCGCAAGCCGTTCGCGTTCCTCGTGG
Source organism: Bradyrhizobium sp. UFLA05-108 (assembly GCF_059803455.1). Lineage (NCBI taxonomy): Bacteria > Pseudomonadati > Pseudomonadota > Alphaproteobacteria > Hyphomicrobiales > Nitrobacteraceae > Bradyrhizobium > Bradyrhizobium sp. UFLA05-108. Next base: position 11,525 of record NZ_JBANAZ010000046.1, read on the forward strand.
GATATGATTAGAGTTGCCCCGCGATTGAGCTGGTTGACGATCTCGAAGATCGCCTCGTCGCGCTTTTCCGGTGAAGCCTGCGCCAGCAGTAACCGGCCGATAGTCAAATGCGACTCCGCGCGCGACTTTTCCGGAATCAGCGCATAGGCCGCTTCCTGCACCCGATCGTGAATGAACTTGTATGAGCGCACGGCGCGATCGATCAGTTGTTGACGCATGGCTTCCGAGAGAGCCGCGTGCACCTGCTCTTCGGCCGTTCCGAGAACGACCGAAAGGATATTGAAATCGGCAACGTTGCCGAGGCACGCCAGCCGTCGCAACGCGTCTTGCGTGTCGAGCGGTAGCCGCGTCAGCTTCCCGGCCAGAAGCTCCACCACATTATCCGTGTACCCCTTGGCATGGATGCCGCCGACATCCCAAGACCATTGCCCCCGCGCTTGATCAAGGGCCAGCAGCCCCTCGTCGGCGAGCACGTGAAGAAACTGGACGACGAAGAACGGATTGCCGTCGGTCTTCGCGTGCACGAGATTTGCAAGCGAACCGGCCTGCTCAGCGTCGCAGCGGAGCGTGTCCGCGACGAGTTCGTCCAGATGTTCGGTTGTGAGCGGAGCAAGTTTGATCTCCTGCACTCTTCCGGTTGCCCGGATCGCCTCCAGCTTGCGCATGAGCGGATGCGCCGCCGTGACTTCGTTATCGCGAAAAGCACCGACGAGGAAAAGATTACGGAGTTCGGACCGGTTCAACAGGTCTTCCAAAAGGTCGAGCGTCGCTGCGTCGAGCCACTGCAAGTCATCGAGGAACAGTGCCAGGGGATGTTCCGGCCGAGCAAAGATACCGATCAATTGCCGAAGCACCATCTGAAAGCGCCGCTGCGCGTCCTGAGGCGGAAGCTCGGGGACCGGCGGCGGCTCGCCGACGAGAACCCTCAGCTCAGGAACGAGCTCCACCATCAGTCCCGCATTGGACCCCAGTGCTTCCTGCAAGGCGTAACGCCATGGCGCAAGGTCGGCGTCACTCTTGCCGAGCAGCGGCCGGATCAGGCTCTGAAGCGCCTGTGCCAACGTCGCGTAGGGAACGTCACGCTTGAGCTGATCGAACTTGCCGGAAGCGAACTGGCCACGCGGCGGCACCAGCACCGGCTGCAGCTCGTTGACGACCGACGATTTACCGATGCCGGAATAGCCGGAGACCAGGACCAGTTCCGGGGCGCCACCGTTGACGACACGATCGAACGAGGCGAGCAAGGTGTCGACCTCATGTCGCCGCCCGTAGAGTTTCTCAGGGATCACGAGCCGGTCGGACGTGTCGTGTTCGCCGAGTGGAAAGTCGTCAATCTGACGCCGTTCGTCCCATTCTGTTTGGCAGCTGCGAAGGTCGCTTTCGAGGCCGGCTGCCGTTTGATAGCGGTCTTCGGCTCGCTTCGCGAGCAATTTCATGACGATCGCCGAAATGACGCCGGGGATTTCCTTCCGCTCGATCGGGGGCGCCGGGCGCCTGGCGAGATGGCAGTGCACCCATTCCATCGGATCCGTGGCGGTAAACGGCAATGCACCGGTGAGCATCTGGTAGAAGGTTACGCCAAGCGCGTAGAGGTCGCTCCGGGAATCGATTGAACGATTCATCCGTCCGGTCTGTTCCGGAGCCATATAGGCGAGCGTGCCGGCGATGGTCTCTGGAGGGCGAGGTGACTGACGTTCGCGCACGAGGCGCGAAGCGATGCCGAAACCGGTCAGCCGCACTTCGCCGGACGCCTCGTTCAGCAGGATGTTGCCCGGCTTGATGTCCTTGTGGACGAGCCCGCGCTGGTGAAGCTTGCCTAAGGCCGCCGCGACGGGAATGGCGAGACGCAAGAAGCGTCCCGCCTCGATGGGCGCGCCGAGCACGCCATCCAGCGGCTCGCCGCCCGCATCATCGAGCAGCAGTATGGTCCGGTCGGCATCGTGCACAAGCTCCAGCGGCCGTACTGCCCACGTACCATCGAGTTCGTCCTTCAGTTCGTATTCGTGCGTGAGGCGCTCGAGGCTTGAACGAGACGGGTGGTCGGCGACAGGAGCAACTATCAGCACGGCGCGCTGCTCGCCATCATCGCCTAATCGCCAGCCACGCCGAAAGACGCGTTCGTCGTCCTTCCACACGATCTGAGAGCCATCATCCGAGTACGCGACATTCACCGAATGCGGCACCATTTATGAGCCTCCGGCGTTCGGCCTCCCGATTGAATTCACCAAGCCAAGCTTTTCGTCATTCGCGCGGCCTTTCTCCGGCCCCGGCAAATCGTATCCGATCGGCTGAGAAATGCCAGCCGTCCATTGATCGTCCGTGCTTGAAATGCGCGGAGCCACGCCTTCTGGCTAGCAGCAATTTGGCGAGATTTGCCGCGCTTTACTCGCGACGGAAGCACATGCGCCTTAACGAGGAGTGTCACGGTGACATCGCGCGAGAATGTCGACCGCATCAAGTCGAAGTATGTTTTGCTGTCAACGCAACACGAGCCGTTTTCGAAAGCGCGGTTGGTCGCAATCTGTCACGGAGGTGCTGTTATGAAAAGGCTTTGGCCTCGTGTGGCCGTCATCATGGCAAGCCTTGTCGCGTTTGCTTCGGCAGCGCAAGCGCGCACGGCTTACGACGGATCATGGGATCTTACCTTTGTAACTCAAAGAGGCACCTGCGATCCGACCTATAGCTTTTCGGTCAACATCACCAACGCAGTTGTAACCCATCCCAATCTCATAAGGTTCAGGGGCTACGTGGCGCAGTCTGGTGCGGTTCGCGCGTCGGTGGCTGTTCAGGATAGGTATGCGTCGGGCTCAGGACGGCTGTCGGGAGCATCCGGCCGGGGAAACTGGACTGGCCAATCGGCCGGCGCACGCTGCTCCGGCTATTGGACCGCACGGCGAAACTAGCGTCCTCACTCAGAAGCGATGCGACACAGCTAGATCGCGCCTGCGAAGCGGCCGCCGCGCGCTGCTCCTGTTTGACGGTAAGCACGACACATAGATCGAGGAGATTACGCCCATAGCGAGAAGGGAAAGAGACCTCGCGAGTGAGGTGCGTCCATTTTGCCGGCTCGATCGCGCCGCACTGCGTGTTCAGGATTTCTTCTTTTAACAATTCGAACTCCGCCGCCGCGACGGTAGCCCCAATATCCCGCGCTCCTCGCCTAATCCGCAGGCCCAGACAATCGGCCCAGAACATGCTATAATCAGCCAAATGCCCAAAGCCGCACGTGCATACGCGTCGGAGTAGAGGAACGTGGCGTATTGGGATAACGAATTTCAGCGAGTCCGGTCGCCGCCGCTGCGGTATGGATTCGCGGTCGTTTGTGTGGGGATCGCGATTGCCGCTGCGCTCGCGATCCAACAATATCAGTTCCGTGATGTAGCGCTGCCGGTTCTTGTACTCGTCATCGGCATTGTCACCTGGTACGCAGGGACCGGGCCTGCCGTCGTGGCCGTCCTGTTGGGCACGGCAGCCTTCAACTACATGTTTGTAGAGCCGGTCCACACCTTCTACGTTTCAGCGCAAGACCTGCCCTACTTTCTTGTTTTTGTTCTCTCGGCGATCATAGTTGCCTCCTTCAGCGCTGTTCGGCTTCGAATCGAGGAGAACCTTCGCCACGCACGCGACCGGCTTCAGGCCGAGCTCGAACAAGGCCAGCGGCGCGAGGCCGCAATTAGCAAGCTCAATCAGGAGCTCAATCTGCGCGCGGCGGAGCTGGCAGCGGCTAACAAGGAACTCGAGGCGTTTGCCTATTCAGTGTCGCACGACTTGCGGGCGCCACTGCGTCATATCGTCGGCTACTCCGAACTTCTGCAAAAACACACACCGAACTCGCTGGACGACAAGGGTCAAAGATACGTACAGACGATTCGCGAATCAGGAAAAAGAATGGGCAACCTGATCGATGATTTACTGGCGTTTTCCCGGATCGGCCGCACTGAAAGCAGGACGACGGCAGTGGACCTCCAGAAGTTGGTCAAGGAGGCAGTTTCCGAGATAGAGCTGCAAACGAAGGGACAGGATATCTCTTGGACGATTGATGCACTTCCGGTCTGTTATGGAGATCGTTCGCTACTAAAGCTTGTTTTGATGAACCTGCTCTCCAATGCGGTCAAGTTCTCAGGCACACGGCGTCCTGCCAAAATCGAGATTGGCTCTGTGGTTGCCAATGGAGACAGGATCGAAATCTTCGTGAGGGATAACGGTGTCGGGTTCGACATGCAGTACGTCAACAAGCTGTTCGGGGTATTTCAACGGCTGCATCGTGCTGACGAATTTGAGGGCACTGGAATAGGACTGGCAACCGTGCAGCGTGTCATTCACCGGCACGGCGGGACAGTGCGAGCCGAGGGAGCGGTCGATCAAGGCGCCACTTTCTATTTTTCACTGCCGAAAGCCGAACATTCAGCGAAGAGGACAGCGAATCCGCCATGAGCGAACTGGGACGAATTCTGATCGTCGAGGACGATCCGAGGGATGTTGAGCTTACTCTCACAGCTCTTGATGAGCACAAGCTCGCGAACGAAGTGGTCATTACTCGCGACGGCAAAGAGGCACTCGATTATCTGCATTGTCGAGAGCAATTCGCGTCGCGCGCCGATGAAAACCCCGCGGTTATTCTGTTGGACCTAAAGCTGCCGAAAGTGGATGGATTGGAGGTCTTACAGAAAATCAGATCAGATCCGAAGCTGAAGATGATACCCGTAGTCGTACTGACATCATCACACGAAGAAAGGGACATGCTGGCAACCTACCAGCTCGGGGTGAACGCTTACGTCGTGAAGCCCGTGGACTTTCACGAGTTTGTCAACGCCGTCAAAGAGCTGGGCATGTTCTGGGCGATCATAAATCAACCGCCCCCAGGAAGCGCGAAGAAGGTGTCATGAGCTCGCCAATCGGAATCCTCTTGCTGGAGGATGACCGCAATGACGCGGGCCTTATAGAAGTGCTCCTTGAAGCCGATCATTTGATCTGTCGCATCACCTGCGTGCAAAGTCGCACTGAGTTTCTGGCAGCTCTTGAGAGCGCCGAATTTGACCTGATCCTCTCGGACTACAAACTACCTTCGTTCGACGGGCTCTCCGCGTTGAATCTGGCGCAGAGTATCCGCCCCGATCTGCCATTCATCTTTGTTTCTGGCACTCTCGGCGAAGAGGCAGCTATCGAGGCTCTTAAGATCGGGGCCACCGACTACGTTCTGAAGACCCGGATGTCGCGGCTCGTGCCCGCCGTGCGGCGCGCGCTGAGCGAGGCAGGCGATCGAGCCTCGCGCCAACGGGCCGAAGATGCACTGCGTCGAAGGGAAAAAGAGCTTCGGGATACCGTTGAGGCGATACCTGCGATAGCGTTTACGACGCAACCCGACGGTAGCAGCATTTGGACAAACCGACAGTGGGTGGAATTTTCCGGGTTGTCCGTGGAAGAGACGTCGGGACCGGGTTGGCAATCCACGATTCATCCTGACGACCTCATCCAACACGTCGCCAAGTGGCATCACTCGATGACAAGTGGTGAGGCTTTCGAAAACGAGGCCCGGCATCGCAGTGCCAACGGAGAATACCGCTGGTTCTTGGTACGGGCAGTGCCCCTACGTGATGAACAGGGCACGGTTCTCAAATGGTACGGCATCCTGACGGACATCACCGAACGCAAGCGCGCAGAGGAGCGCCTCCGCGTGCAGCACACTGTTGCGCAGGTCCTGGCGGAAGCAGCCACGATCGAAGAGGTCGCTCCGAGAATACTGCGGGCCATAGGCGAGTGCCTGGGATGGGACGTTGGTGCACTCTGGCGCGTGGACCGGGAGACCAAGGCGCTGCGCTGTGTCGAGCTTTGGCATAAAACGTCGATAGAGGTCCCGGAATTTGAAAGAATCGGCTCGGAGTTCACTTTCGTTCCGGGGGCGGGACTACCAGGGCGAGTGTGGTCCAGCCGTAAGCCCGAATACATTCCCGACGTCATTTCTGCTGAAAACTTTCCGCGCAGGCGCGTCGCCCAACTCGAAGGACTGCGCGCGGCCTTCGGCTTTCCTATCCTGCTCGGGGGGGACGTCTTGGGCGTGATCGAGTTTTTCAGCCGCGAGCTCAGACAGCCCGATCAGGAGCTGCTCAACGTGCTTGCCACCATCGGCAGCCAGATCGGTCAGTTCATCGAGCGCAAGCGCACCGAGGCGGAATTACGCGAATCGGAACAGAATTACCGCACGTTGTTCGAGTCGATTGACGAGGGCTTTTGTACCATTGAAGTCTTGTTTGACCACAACGAAAAGCCAATCGATTATCGTTTCTTGCAAATCAGCCCATCGTTTGAACGGCAGACGGGAATCAAGAATGCCGCCGGAAGACGGATGCGCGAAATCGCGCCAGAGCACGAAGAACATTGGTTCGAGACTTACGGCAGGATCGCCTTGACGGGCGAACCGATGCGGTTTGAAAATGAAGCCAAGCAACTCGGACGCTGGTATGACGTTTACGCCTTCCGGGTCGAAGACCCCAGGCGCAGGCGCGTCGGAATCCTTTTCAACGACATCACCGAACGGAAGCGGGCGGAAGCCAAAGCACGAGACAGCGAGCACCGCTATCGCGAAGTGCAGGCAGAGCTGGCCCACGCGGGCCGGGTCGCGACGATGGGGCAGCTCATGGCCTCGATTGCCCACGAAATCAAACAACCTATCGCCGCGGTTGTTAACGGCGCACATGCCGGTTTGAACTGGCTCGATGCTCAACCGCCAGATCTGGAGGAGGTCCGGCAGACGCTCGGTTTTATCGTCAGCGCCGGCAAGCATGCGGGCGACGTGATTGACCGTATCCGCGCCCTTATGAAGAAGGCGCCTCCTCGAAAGGAGGACTTGGATATCAACGAGGCGACGCTTGAGGTGATAGCCCTGACCCGCGGCGAACTTTTGAAGAACAGCGTCTCGGTGCGGACGCAACTCGTGGAGGGCTTGCCGGTCATTCGAGCAGATCGGGTCCAACTGCAACAAGTGATTATCAACTTGATCATCAACGCCGTCGAAGCGATGCGCGATGTGGTCGAAGAGGATCGGCAGTTGCTCATCAGCACCCGTAACGAACCCGATGGCGTTTGCGTCGAGGTGCGGGATTCAGGGCCAGGCTTCGCTCCTGCGGATCTTGAGCGCTTGTTCGATGCTTTCTACACCACGAAATCGGGCGGTTTGGGCCTTGGGCTGTCGATCTGCCGCTCGATTATTGAAGCGCACAACGGAAGATTGTGGGCAAGCCATAACCTGCCACATGGCGCTATCTTCGGCTTCATTGCACCTGCTAATCCGGCTGTCGAATCCTGAGTGTACAGACCTGAGAGCAACCGTCCGAATACGCTATGTCTAACCAATGCTGAACAATCCATCAGACTTCGGCATTCCGCGCGCTCGTCAAATCCTTTTCGGCCCCGGGCAGAGTGAACTGAATTACGGCGCCGCGAGGCTCGTTCGCTCCCGCCCACAGCTTGCCCCCATGCGCTCGGATGATGGAGCGGCATATCGAAAGTCCCATGCCGGTTCCACTGGACTTCGTGGTATAGAAAGCGTCGAAGATCCGATCGAGATGCGCAGGATCAATACCCGGCCCAGAATCGCGGACGGCCACGAGAGCTCCCGCTTGGTCTTGCTCGGTGCTGATCGACAACTCTCGTGCTCCCTCTTCAACCAAGCTCATTGCTTCAGATGCGTTGAGAATCAGATTCAGCAGGACTTGTTGCAGCTGAATCCGATCCCCCGGAACCAACGGCAATCCCTGCGCCAGCCGAGTTTGAACCGAAACGCCATTCCTGAGGGTCACGCTTTGCGCCAATACGATTACTTCGCTGATTGCCGTGTTGAGATCAAAACGCTCCTTTCGGGGCGGCGCTTTCTTGATCTGCTCTCTGATGCGTTCGATGATGTCTCCAGATCGGTCTGCGTCCGCAACGATACAGGCTAGTGCTTCCTTGACCTCGCCCAGGTTCGGCGGCTGAATGTTCAGAAAATTCTGGGCCGCCCGGGCGTTATTGCGCGCGCTGGCGATCGGCTGCGCAATCTCGTGAGAGAGCGAGGCTGCCAGCTCTCCCATCATGCTCACACGGTTCATGTGCGCGAAATCGGATTGCATCTGCTGCAATCGCGCCAATGCCTGCGTGCGATCTTCGATGTCGGTCAGGAGAACATACCATCGCGTGATACGCCCGGTGTCATCGCGAATTGGGACGCCGCGGTTGTCAAACCATCGATACTCCCCGTCGAAGCGTCGCAGGCGTTGTTCGAGATGGTACGGAACTCCAGATGCGATCGACTTTGTGAACACTTCGGCGACGTAGGGAAGATCGTCGGGATGGACTGTTCCGTTTGCTCCCCAATTTCTCAACTCCTCCAGCGGCTGGCCGCAATATTCAATGATTTGGCGATTGACGGCCTCGACCTCACCATTCGGAGCCAGAACTCCGACGAGACCTGGTAGACCGTCAATTGCCGAGCGCAAACTTCGCTCGCTTTCACGCATTGCCTCCTCGGCCCGCTTGCGCTCAGTCAGATCGAGCACGAACGCGATGCCGTTGCCTCGTTCGCCGAACAACGAATAGCCGATCAGCACGGGCACGCGGCTGCCATCCTTGCGAAAGTATTCTGTCTCGAGGGGTTGCGCCACGCCGGTTCTCCTTAACTCTTCGTGGACGCGCTCAGTGCGGGCGCGCCATTCCGGCGGAGTCAGTTCGGTCCAGCGCACGTCGCCTAAAGCCAAGTCATCACGGTCATATCCCACGATGCGAAGAAACGCGTCATTGGCTTCAAAAACCCGGCCTTCGGAGTCGGCAGTGATGATCCCGATGATGTTTGCGTCCACCAAGCGCCGGATCTTGCCTTCGCGATCTGCGAGATCGCGATAAAGCCGCGAGTTTTCGAGCGAGATTGCCGCCTGCGACGCCAGCACCTTCAATAAGGCAACGCGGTCAGGAGTGAACACGTTAGGCGCCAGATTATTCTCGAGGTAGAGAATCGCTGTGAGCTTACCCTGATTGATCAACGGCAAGCTGAGAATAGAACGGACACGACTCTGAAGAATATAGGGTTCGGCAGAAAATGCATGCTGAGATGAAGCGTCATCGAGAATCACAGTCTCATGGGTGCGCGTTCCATACCGAACCAACGACTCCGGCAACTCCGCTGTGCCGTAAGACGACCCGACCTGCGGATGCACGATTATATCGTCTCCACCGGCGATCGCTTCCGCCTCGATCTGCAGCTCATCTCCTCGCGGGACAATCAGCAGACCTCGTTCGGCGCCGGCATGCTCGAGGGCCGCGCGCATGAGTTTGTCGATGAGTTTTTCCAGCACCATCTCGCCAGAAAGCGCTTGCGAGGCTTCAATCATTGTTGCGAGATCGAGCTGTTCGACCGACGCTTCGATCGTAGCCGCTGGGGCTGGCGCGCGCGCCCCCTGCCTCAGCCGCGGATGGAGCTGGTCGAGTTGTCGCACTTTGCCATCTGCCCCCCATCGCAAGTAGCAGTGACGAGCATTTTCCAGGTAGAGATGTGCGATTTCCTCAAAGCCGCGCACCGCGTAAAAGCGGGCAGCCAGCTCATAGGCGATCGCTTCATTGTGGACGAAGCTGTTCGTTTGGGCCGAGTGGATCGCACGCTCGTAAAGACGCTCGGCATCCAGCTCGCGACCTTCCAATCGGGCAATCTCGGCATCGACAAGGGCGGCGCGGTTCTCGAAATTTTCCGGGCAGTTCTCCGCCCAGATTCCGATCTGTTCGCGATGGGCTGCCAGAGCCTCCAAATGCTGTCGGCGCTGATCGGCTGAAGCGGAGTCGCAGGATGAGGCGCGCGCGAGCGCGCTGTAAAAGTGATACTCCGCGAATTCGATGGCCGGCAGCGACGTCCAGAGCAGCGGCTTCGCCCTAAGGGACGCGTCGACAGCCGCAGAAAAGTCGCTGGCCAGGATGTCCCCCTGCAGCTTGCGAATCCAATACCAGCACTCGGCAAATGCCAGGTTCCGATTGCCGGACAAACGGCTTGCGATCAGGCCTTCATCGAATTTCTGGTCGTCGAAAGAGCCGAACCGGCGTGTCGACCCGCGCAACATTCGGACCAGCGCAAGCTGCGTCGCGATCACGTCGATGACGAGTCCGAACTGCATCTGCTCCGCCAACGCCAGTCCCAGCTCGACCTCGCGCTGAACCTCGTCGAGCGGATCGCCCACCATGAGCAGATTGGAGTTCAGATGGGCGCGGCTGTACACCGCATAAGTGAGATCGCCCGTCTTGTTCGCAACATCGAACGCCCGATGCAAGAGATCACGACCACTCCGCGCATGCCTCGTCCACGGCATCACCTGGTTGCCGAAATTCATGAATATTCTGGCCAGGAAATGCTTCAGATCGTGCCGCTCGACCAGTTCGTAGCCGACCCGTCCAAACCGATATCCGGCCTTGTAGTCCCCAAAAAACGGGCCCGCGACCATGCCTACCCGAACATACGCATTGGACGAGCCATCGCTGTTGCCGCGCTCGAGGCTGAGATTGACCGCACGGCAACTGCCCAACGCCAGCAGGTTTGCATCCGTGAACACCGCCGGCGGCCCGAGCTTGGTCAGAACATCAAGAAGGGCGAGGGATGCCGGATCGATCATCAGCGGCAGGTCAACCAGTTCCTCGATCGCGCGGCCGCCGAGCTTCGACCATATCAGCTGATATTCGCGGCGCACCTCGTCGTCCGCAGGATGTGCGGTCCACACCACGCCCACATGTTCGAGACATTCCAGACCGATAGCGACCGCTTCGCTCATCCGGCCGCGGGTCGTACACACGTCAATTCGCAGGCATGCTACGGCCGCCCGTTCTACGGTATTGGCGGCGCGGGCTGATAGCAGGGTCAGCCGATCCTCGGCTGCAGCCAGCTCGCCGGTGAAGAATTCGCATTCGGCCCGGTGCAGCTCCAGTTCGAACATGAGCTCGCGCCGGCGCTCCCACGAATCCTCCGGCAGCTGTGCCGCGCCAGCCGCCAGATACTTGAGCGCCGCGCCATAGGCCGTCGACGTCTTGGCGCGCTTGCCCGCGATCAGATTCAGTCGGGCGAACTGCTCGCGCTCATCGGTTGAGGCGATCAACGGCGCGCCGCGGTTGAGTTGGTTGACGATCTCGAAGATCGCTTCGTCGCGTTCTTCCGGAGGTGTCTGTGCCAGGAGCAGGCGGCCGATCCTCAAATGCAATTCAGCGCGCGACGCTTCGGGAATCAGCGCATAGGCGGCTTCCTGCACCCGATCGTGAATGAACTTGTAAAAGCGTTCGAGGCGGTCGATCAGCTGTTGATGCAGGGCCTCCGAGAGAGCCGCGTGCACCTGTTCCTCCGACGTTTCCAGAACGACCGAGAGGGTAGTGACGTGTGCGACATTGCCGAGGCAAGCGAGCTGTCGCAACGCGTCCTGCGTGTCGAGGGGCAGCCGCGTCAACTTTCCAGCCAAAAGCTCCACGACGTTATCCGTGAATCTTTTGGCGTGGATGCCTCCCATGTCCCAGGTCCATAGCCCCCCGTCGTGATCGAAGGCCAGGAGATGCTCGCCGGCGAGCACGTGAAGAAACTGGATGACAAAGAACGGATTGCCGCCCGTCTTCGCGTGCACCAGCTCTGCGAGCGGATCGGCCTGCTTCTCATCGCATCGGAGCGAGTCCGCGACAAGGCTTCCCAGATCGCCGGTCGTCAGCGGGGCCAGCTTGATATCCTGTACCCTTCCGGTTGCACGGATCGTCTCCAGCTTGCGCATGAGCGGATGCGCAGCCGTGACTTCGTTATCGCGGAAAGCACCGATGATGAGGAGATTGCGGAGATCGGACCGGATCAACAGGTCTTCCAAAAGGTCAAGCGTCGCCGCATCGAGCCATTGCAAGTCATCGAGAAATAGCGCCAGGGGATGTTCCGGCCGAGCAAAGATGCCGATCAATTGCCGAAGCACCATTTGGAAACGCCGCTGCGCGTCCTTCGGCGGAAGCTCGGGGACGGCCAATGGTCCCCCGATAAGGAGTTTCAGTTCCGGAACGAGATCCACCATCAGTCCGGCGTTGGATCCCAGCGCCTTCTGCAAGGCGTCGCGCCATGGCGCAAGCTCGGCGTCGCTCTTGCCAAGCAACGGCCGGATCAGGCTCTGAAGCGCTTGTGCCAGCGTTGCGTAGGGAATATCGCGTTTGAGCTGATCGAACTTGCCGGAAGCGAACAGGCCACGCGATGGCACCAACACCGGCTGCAGCTCGTTGACGACCGACGATTTGCCAACGCCGGAATAGCCGTAAACCAGGATCAGTTCCGGGGTGCCGCCGTTGACGATGCGATCAAAGGCGGCGAGCAAAGTCTCAACCTCACGCCTCCGCCCGTAGAGTTTCTCGGGAATTACGAGCCGGTCAGGCGTGTCACGTTCACCGAGCGGAAAGTCGTCAATCCGGCCTTGCGCTACCCATTCGCGCTGGCAGCGGCGAAGATCGTTCTCGAGGCCGGCCGCCGTTCGATAGCGGTCTTCGGCTCTCTTCGCGAGCAGCTTCATCACGATCGCCGAAATGGTGCCGGGAATTTCCCTCAGCCGCTCGGCGGGCGGCACCGGTCGCCTGGCGAGATGGCAGTGCACCCATTCCATCGGCTCCATGGCGGCAAACGGCAAAGCACCGGTGAGCATTTGATAGAAGGTGATGCCAAGTGCGTAAAGGTCGCTGCGATAATCGATTGATCGATTCATTCGTCCGGTCTGTTCGGGCGCCATGTACGCGAGTGTGCCGGCGATCGTCTCGGGAGGGTGAGGCGATTGGCGTTCGCGCGCGAACCGCGATGCTATGCCGAATCCCGTCAGCCTCACATCGCCGGTCCCGTCGTTGAGCAGGATGTTGACTGGCTTGATATCTTTGTGAACGAGCCCGCGCTGGTGGAGCTTGCCCAGCGCTGCAGCGATGGGGATGGCCAAATCCAAGAAGCGCCCCAGTTCCAGGGGTACGCCAAGCAACCGCTCGAGCGGCTCGCCGCCCGCATCCTCGAGCACCAGCACGGTTCGACCGCCATCGCGAATGAGGTCCATCGGCCGCACTGCCCATGCCCTGTCGAGCTGATCCCTAAGTTCGAATTCGTGCGCAAGGCGGTCGAGGCTTGATCGGGAAGGAGGGTCGGCGGCTGGAGCGATGAACAACACAGCAGAGCGCTGCCCCGCGTCGTCCAGTCGCCAGCCACGGCTGAAGATGCGTTCGCCGTCCTCCCACAAGATCTGTGAGCTACCGTCCGGGTACGCACTGTTCAGCGAATGCGGCACCACCTGACAGACTCCGGGGTCTGGCTTCCGAGTCGAGTTCAGCCGACCGGGCTTTGCTTGTGCCTTTCAGCAGAAATCGTACCGCATCGCCTGAGAAATGCCAGCCACCTGTTTATCTTTCCTGGTCCCAACGCAAGGCGGATCTACCTTCTCGTTATCAGTAATTTGGCGCGATTTGTGGGGCTTTACTCGTAGTGGCAGCTCAAGCGGCCTAGCTGGAGACCAACGTTGGCATTGTGAAACAATGACGAAAGCGCGCGACAACATTTTGACTTCACTCAAAGCTGTCGCCACCGCCGCACTTGTATGGGCCGCGACGGCGATCCCGGCTCTCGCTCAGCCACCCTTTGGAGATCCAGACGCTTTCCAAGGCATGTATCCATATCGAGACGTGTTGAATGACGGCGCAACAACACCGGCGGCCAAGCTGGCTTTTGAGCCACCTTCAGTGCTCCAGGCCCTTCAGGAGAGGGAGAGTGGGATTCGGTCCGAACACTTGCAACATGCCGCAACGACCGCAACGGGGCCGCTCACGCATATTCGGTCGTTGGCGCACTCGAAGTCATTCGCATGTTCAGCTGATCTCCCAGCGTCGTGTGTTCGCATCGGGCGGATCGCAGTCCGGTCTAAAGACAGTGGATGGAATCGATCGGTGCCGAGACATGCCGACCGTTCATTGATCTTCCTGACCCAGCGTACGCCGATCCGCCCTTCTCCCTAGCAACAATTTGGCGCGATTTGCGGCGCTTCACTCGCGCCCCCGGCGCATGCAGATCAAATGGAAACCGACGCACCCGTGCGTGAAACAAGGAGATCCAAATGACCATCGCAGCGGCCAAACCATCAGTGCCGACGCTGCTTCCGCTATCGACTCAGAAGGAAGCGCCCATGAAGTGGACCAGCCCGCGCATCGTCGAGTTCGCCGTCGGCCTTGAGATCAACTCTTACGCCCGCGCCGAGCTGAACTAGGCACCGGCGATCAACTAGCTGAGCCTCGAGCGCTCGGAGCATGCAAACCCTCGACGGCGTGAGCGGCTCGGCTCGTCGCTCTTGAAATCTAAATTCTCAAAAAGGAGAAAGAGATGTCCTCGACAGTAGATGTAGTCCCGGCAGCACAGCCTAGACACCGGGCATCAGAGTTGCAGAGATACCTCGCGTGGACGCCCACAGTTTTGGGCGGGATCGTCGCATTGCTCGGTTTGATCCTCGCCGGCGGTGGCGCTTACCTAGCCTCGCTGGGAGGCAGCCTCTATTACGTTGTGGTAGGCGCGATGCTTCTCGCTGCTGGCGTTCTCATGACTAGGGGAAGCATCGCGGGCATCTATACCTATCTCGGCGCATTCGCGTTCACGGCCGTTTGGAGCTTTTGGGAAGTCGGCCTATCGGGCTGGGAGTTGATCCCGCGTCTTGTCGGCCCCTTCATCCTCTTCGTCCTTGCTATTCTGGTTGCTCCCGCAATTGACAAGACGATCGGCCGGCATGTCCGAAAGCTGGGATCGATCGGCGCCGGGCTCTTCGTTGCCGCACTCGGCGTCCTCATCCCGATCTTCAATCAGCAGGCGGCACCGAATCCACTCCCTCAGGCGCACGCAAACGCCGTCTTCGAAGACTCCGCATATGCGCCCAACAAGGGTGAGTGGAACGCCTATGGCGCCGGCCAGAGCGGGCAGCGCTATTCGGATCTCGCCCAGATCACGCCCGCAAACGTCAAGGACCTCAAGCGTGTCTGGACCTTCCACACCGGCGACATTCCGAAGAAGTACGGATCGGAGCTGACCCCTCTCAAGGTCGGCAATGCCATCTACGGCTGCACGCCGATGAACAAGTTGTTCAAGCTGAACGCGGCGACCGGCGAGAAGCTGTGGATGTACGATCCAGAGGTGCCGACGTCATGGGTCCCCTACACGGCAGCCTGTCGCGGTGTAGCGTACTATGAGAACCCGAAAGCCACAGCCGGCCAGGCCTGCGCGGCACGCATCATCGAGGGAACGCTCGACATGCGCCTGATCGCCGTGGACGCCAAGACGGGTCAGCCATGCCAGGATTTCGGCAAGAACGGCGCCGCCGACCTCAAGGTCGGACTCGCGCAGAAAGATAGCGCCACGGGCGCCATCACACCCGTCATTCCGGGGACGGCGGCCATCACTTCGGCACCGGTCATCGTGCAAGGGATCGTCGTCTCCGGGCATCAGGTGCTCGATGGTCAACGCCGTTGGGCGGCATCGGGCGTCATCCGCGGGTACGACGCGGTAACCGGCGAGCTCCGCTTTGCCTGGGACATCAACCAGCCTGAGGTCACGAAGCTGCCGCCGGACGGAAAGCCCTACTCCCTGGGCACGCCCAACATGTGGACGACGGGCATCGGTGACGAGAAGCTCGGCCTCGTCTACTTGCCGATGGGAAACTCGGCCGGCGATTATTACACGTCGTTGCGTTCAGATGAGGAGAAGAAGTACAGCTCCGCACTCGTCGCGCTGGACGTGAATACGGGCAAGCCACGCTGGGTGTTCCAGACCGTGCACAACGACGTATGGGACTATGATCTCGGTTCTCAACCGACCCTGGTCGAATTCCCCACTGCGAGCGGCAAGGTGCCGGCGGTCCTGCTGCCGACCAAGAGCGGCGACATGTTCGTGCTCGACCGCGCCACCGGAAGACCGCTGCACCAGGTCGACGAAGTGGCCGTCCCGCAGGGCGGCGCGGAGCCCGGCCAGCGCTCTCCGACGCAGCCGTTCTCGCGTTATCATACGTTGCGCAAAGCCGACCTTGTCGAGCACGACATGTGGGGCATCTCGCCCATCGACCAGATGATTTGCCGGATCAACTTCAAGCGCGCTCGCTATGAAGGGCCGTTCACTCCGCCAGAGCTCGGTCGCCACAACCTCGAATATCCTGGCTACAACGGCGGGTCGGACTGGGGCAGCGTTGCCGTTGATCCGCACCGCGGGATCATCATTGCGAACTATAACGACATGCCGAACTACGACACGCTCGTAACCCGCAAGGACGCGGACGCGATGGGCCTGTTCCCCGCCGGCGATCCCCGTGCGGCCGGAAGCGCATCGAGTGCTGAAGGCGCAGGCGCCCAGACGGGAACACCCTACGGCATCCTCGTCAACGCGGGATGGCAAATGCCGACGGGCGTGCTCTGCACGCGGCCTCCTTACGGCGGCATCCGCGCGATCGATCTCGCCACGGGCAAGACGCTGTGGGATCGGCCGTTCGGTTCGGCCCGGCGGAATGGTCCGTTCGGAATGCCGACCTTCATTCCGCTCGAGATCGGCACGCCAAACAATGGCGGATCCGTCGTGACGGCAGGCGGTCTGATCTTCATCTCGGCGGCAACCGACGATCTGATCAAGGCGATCGACATCAAGACCGGCGAGATCGTGTGGAGTGACGTGCTACCCGCGGGCGGCCAGGCCACGCCGATCGTCTATGAGCAGAATGGCAAGGAATATGTGGCCATCATGGCTGGCGGCCATCACTTCATGATGACGCCCCCGGGCGACTCTCTGATCGCCTACGCTCTGCCGGACAACAAGTAAGAGTACGAGACCTCCGCAACGCGCGGCATCACCCGATGCCGCGCGTTGTGCTGTCTGGAGCACAGAAACAGCGGCCAAGCCGACCGATTCACGAGCACGCTCCCTTGCAGCAATTTGGCGCGATTTGCCGGCCTTTACTCGCAACGACGGAGCAAATGGGTCAAATATTTTCATGACGGTCATCATCTCTAGACCAACCAAGTCAATTCGAGACAAGGCAACTGTGACAGCGAAGGAACGATCATGACGGTACTTCAAGCAACTGACCCGAAGAACTCATCGAGCGTCACCCGCTCCAGTCGACTTTTCGTGCTCGAACTGAGTGGGAACCGCATTCATTCGATGAATCCCGATGGCTCCGACCGCAAGATCATCGTCACGGATGGCCGCCTCCCCGACGGCATCGCCGTGGATGTGGAGGCGGGCCATATCTACTGGACCAACATGGGTGTTCCCCCTCTCAACGATGGTTCGATCGAACGCGTCGACCTCGATGGCGGAAATCGCAAGGTCATCATACCGCAAGGCGTCACGTACACGCCGAAGCAGATGCACCTCGATAAGGAGGGAAAGAAGCTTTACTGGTGCGACCGTGAGGGCATGCGCGTGATGCGCGCCAACCTCGATGGTTCGCAGGTCGAAACGCTGGTCGAGACCGGCCGCGGCGACGACGACCGGCAAGATCAAAGCCGCTGGTGCGTCGGAATCACCGTCGATCGCAAACGGCGGCACATCTACTGGACGCAAAAGGGTCCCGACAATGGCGAACAGGGCCGCATCTTCCGCGCCAGCATCGACATCCCGAAGGGCGAAACTCCGACGAACCGCTCCGACATCGAGGTGCTGTTCGATCGTCTTCCGGAACCGATCGACCTCGAGCTCGATCTGACGAACCGCATCCTCTACTGGACCGACCGCGGCGACCCGCCGCGCGGCAACACCGTCAATCGCGCGCCGATCGACACAAAGGCCGCCCCTGAAATCGTGGTCACGCATCTGATGGAGGGCATCGGCATTGCGCTCAACGTGCCGGGCAACCGGATGTTCGTCACCGACTTCGCGGGCTCGATCTATTCCGCCGATCTCGACGGCAAGAACGAGCGCAACTTCCTCTACGCCCAGGGCAATCTCACCGGCATCGCTTACGCTGAAATCTGATCGGAGAACATGACATGACCAACGCCAGACCTATTCGCCGCATCGCTATCATCGGTACCGGCGTGATCGGCGCGAGCTGGGCCTCGCTGTTTCTCGCCAAGGGACTGCAGGTTGTCGCGACCGACCCCGCGCCGAACGCAGAAGCCTCGCTCCGCAAGTTCGTGGAGACGGCCTGGCCGGCGCTAAAGCGCTTGGGCCTGTCGGCGGGAGCGTCGCAGTCGAATCTCACGTTCACCGCAGATCTTGCGCAGGCACTTGTCGACGTCGACCTCGTCCAGGAGAACGGGCCCGAGCGGATCGATTTCAAACAAAAGCTCTACGGGCAGCTCGATGAGCTGCTGCCGCCCGAGGTGATCGTCGCATCGAGCTCGTCGGGGCTCACCATGAGCGAAATCCAGAAGGGAGCCGCCGCGCATCCCGAGCGCTGCGTCATCGGCCATCCGTTCAATCCGCCGCACCTGATCCCGCTGACCGAGATTGTCGGCGGAGCCAAGACTTCCGAGGAAACGATCCAGCGCGCAGCGGAATTTTACTCGTCGATAGGGCAAAAGACAGTGCGGATCAACAAGGAGATGCCCGGCCACGTCGCCAACCGTCTGCAGGCCGCATTGGGGCGTGAGGTTTACTACCTCGTCGCCGAAGGGATCGTGAGCGCCGCCGACGTCGACACCGCCCTCTCCTGGGGACCGGGCCTGCGCTGGGGCGTCATGGGCAACATGATGCTCAACCACCTCGGCGGCGGCCCGGGTGGTATCGAGCACTTCTTCCAGCAGTTCAGCGGCCCAATGACGGCCTGGTGGAAGACCCTCGGCTCACCCGTGCTGACGCCGGAAGTGCAGAAAAGGCTCATCGACAGCGTCCATGCCGAAGTCGGATCACGCTCCGTCCAGGAGCTGGAGCATGCGCGCGACGAGATTTTGCTCGGCCTCATCGAACTGCGCAAGCGGTCAGAGACGGTTGCTCGGCGCGAAGTCGCAGCCGAGTAACGATCCGCTGCAGGCGCAGGTTACCGGCTTTCAAACCACAACAAGTGGAGATCCAAAATGCTCACCAAGGCCCCGAAACAGCTTCCGCTGCCGAATAGCGACTTCTTTCAATTCGCTGAAACGCTGGGCGACGAGGAACGGGGGATCGTAAAAAAGGTGCGCGCCTACATGGAGACGAAAGTCGCACCCATCATCAACAAACACTGGGTCGAGGACTCGTTCCCGTTCGAGCTGCTGCCGTCGTACAAGGACCTAAACATCGCCGGTCTCGGCATTAATGGTTACGGCTGCCCGGGCGGAAGCCCCTTGCTGTTCGGCCTGGTCGCCCTCGAGATTGCGCGGACCGACGTTTCGTTCTGCACCTTCCATGGTGTCCACACCGGTCTCGCGATGAATTCCATTTACCTCGCGGGCACCGAGGAGCAGAAGCAGAAGTGGCTTCCGCCGATGGCGCGCATGGAAAAGGTCGGTTGCTTCGCGCTGACCGAACCGCTGGTGGGCTCAGGGACAGGTGCTGGTCTCATGACCACGGCGAAACGTGAAGGCGACAGCTGGATCCTCAACGGCCAGAAGCGCTGGATCGGCAACGCGCCGTGGTGCGACATCTCGATCGTCTGGGCGCGCGATGTGGCCGACAACCAGGTCAAGGGCTTCATCGTCGAGAACAAGATGACGCCGGGGTTCAGCGTCGACAAGATGCAGAACAAGATCGCGCTGAAGGTCGTGCAGAACGGCCAGATCACGATGACCGACTGCCGCGTGCCAGATGCGAATCGTCTCCAGGGAGGCAAAGGAACGTTTCGCGATCCTGCGCTGGTGCTGCGCGGTACCCGGCATGGCGTCGGCTGGGAAATTACCGGTGCCCAGATGGGCGCCTACGAAAATGCCCTGAAGTACTCCCAGGAGCGCTTGCAGTTTGGCAAGCCGATCGGGTCGTTCCAGCTCATTCAGGAGCTGCTGGCAAAGATGCTGGCCAACATCGTGGCCTGTCAATCTATGTTGGTTCGCTCGGTGCAGCTGGAGACCGAAGGCAAGCTGACTGATGCGCAGGCAGCGATTGTCAAGGCGTTCTGCACGTCTAAGGCACGGGAAACGGTCGCGTGGGCCCGCGAGGTGCTGGGCGGCAACGGGATCCTGGTCGACTACAACGTCGCGCGCTTCTTTGCCGATACCGAAGCGATCTACTCCTATGAAGGCACCTACCAGATGCAGAACCTGATCGTCGGCAAGGTGATCACCGGCTTCAGCGCCTTCGTGTGAGATTTGCAGGTGCGCCGGCGCCCCAAGCTTTCAAACACAGCAACTGGAGTCCAAAATGCTTACCAAAACCCCGAAGCCGCTTCCGACACCGGATAGCGATTTCTATAACTACGCCGACCTCCTGAACCCCGAGGAGCGTGCGATCCATCAGAGGGTGCGCACGTTCATGGAGTCGAAAGTCGCGCCGATCATCAACAAATACTGGGTCGAGGACGCGTTCCCGTTCGAGCTGGTGCCCTTGGTAAAGGAGCTGAACCTCGGCGGCCTCGGCATCAAGGGGTACGGCTGCGCCGGTGGCAATCAATTGCTGGTCGGCCTCATCGGAGTGGAAATGGCGCGGGTCGATGCTTCATTCGCGACCTTCTTCGGCGTCCACAACTTCCTGGCAATGGGTTCGATCCAGGTCGCTGGATCGGAGGAGCAGAAACAAAAGTGGCTGCCGCCGATGGCCCGCATGGAAAAGATCGGCTGCTTTGGCCTGACCGAGCCGCTGGTCGGCTCGGGAGCGGCTGGCGGCCTCACCACGACGGCGAAGCGCGAAGGGGACACCTGGGTCCTCAACGGCCAGAAGCGGTGGATCGGCAACGCACCCTGGTGCGATATCTCGATCATCTGGGCACGTGACGTCGACGACAACCAGGTCAAGGGCTTCATCGTCGAGAACAAGTCGACGCCCGGCTTCAGCGTCGAGAAGATGCAGAACAAGATCGCGCTCAAGGTGGTCCAGAACGGTCAGATCACGATGAAGGACTGCCGGGTGCCGGAAGCAAACCGACTCGCATCGGGTGAGCAGTCCTTCCGTGACACCGCGCGCGTGCTGCGTGGGACGCGGTACTACGTGGGATGGGAAGCGACGGGATGCGCGATGGGCGCCTACGAGCACGCGCTCAAATATACCCAGGAGCGATTGCAGTTCGGAAAGCCGATTGCCTCGTTCCAACTCATTCAGGACCTCCTTGCGAAGATGCTCGCCAACATCACCGCCTGCCAAGGCATGGTGGTTCGCACGGCCCAGCTCGCCGACCAAGGCAAGCTGACGGACCAGCAAGCGGCGCTTTCGAAGGCGTTCACGACGGCCAAGGCGCGTGAGACGGTCTCCTGGGCGCGAGAGGTGCTCGGCGGCAACGGCATTCTCACCGATTACAACGTCGCACGCTTCTTCGCGGATGCCGAGGCCCTCTATTCCTACGAGGGCACGTATCAGATGCAGAACCTGATCGTCGGCAAGGCGATCACCGGCTTCAGCGCCTTCATCTGAGACTCACAAGCGCGCCGGCGCGCTTTGCGCCGGCTCGTAACCTTAAAAAGAGAGATCAACATGTCATCGACAACAACGACGCTCGCATCTTCGCCCACGACGGCGCCTGCCGATTCATCGACGGAAGTCCTAACGCTCGCAAACGTCCTGTACGAGAAGCGCGGCGCGATCGCCTATGTGACCGTCAACCGGCCGAAGGTGCTCAACGCCCTGAACACGCCGACCTGGAAGGATCTGCGAACTGCTTTCGAGCATGCGCGGAACGATGCTGCCGTGCGCGGCGTCATTCTTACCGGCGCAGGCGACAAGGCCTTCATCGCCGGAGCCGACATCAGCGAACTCGCGCATGCGAGTTCAATCGACGCCGAACGGTCCAGCCGCTACGGCCAGGAGGTGCTCGATCTCATCGAGAATCTCGGCAAGCCGGTGATCGCGGCAATCAACGGTTTTGCACTTGGCGGCGGTTGCGAGACGGCAATGGCATGCACCATCCGAATCGCCGTCGAGCACGCGAAGTTTGGCCAGCCCGAGGTCAAGCTGGGATTGCTTCCCGGCGGCGGCGGCACGCAGCGGTTGCCGCGCCTGGTTGGGAAGGGCCGTGCGCTCCAGCTCATCCTGTCCGGAGAGACCATCAGCGCGCAGGAGGCCTGGCGCGTCGGGCTCGTCAACGAGGTCGTTACGGCAGCCGATCTCATGACGCGTGCGGAAGCCATCCTGAAGCTGATCGCCTCCAACGCGCCGATCGCCGTCAGGCAATCGCTCGAAGCGGTGAACAAGGGATTGGACACGAGCCAGAACGAAGGCTTTGCCCTCGAAGCTTCATACTTCGGCCTATGCGCCGGGACTGAGGACAAGAAGGAAGGCACGTCCGCCTTCCTCGAAAAGCGCGCCCCGCAGTTCGCGGGGCGGTGAAGCAAACACGGTGATTTAGGAGATATCCAATGGCAAGCGACAACATTTTTTCTGGACTGAAGGTGGTTGACTTCTCAAGCTTCGTCGCGGCACCCGGCGCCGCCGTCATCCTGTCGGACTTCGGCGCCGACGTCATTAAGGTCGAACCGCCGAACGGCGACCCTTGGAGACATGTGCACAAGATCCCACCGCAGCCGGCGGCAGATGAGCCCTATCAGTGGCATCTCGTCAACCGCAACAAGCGCAGTATCACGCTCGATCTGAAGTCGCCCAGCGCCCCTCAAGTCCTCGAGCAGCTTGTCAAATGGGCCGATGTATTCATCGTCAATACGCCACATCCGGCACGCAAGAAGTTGAAGCTCGAATATGACGATGTGGTGCGCTGGAATCCGCGCCTGATCTACGCGGACCTTACGGGGTTCGGCGAAAAGGGACCGGATGCTAATCTGCCGGGCTTCGACATCACGGCATACTGGGCGCGTAGTGGTTTGCTGTCGATGACGCGCGATGCCGGCGCGCCGCCGACCTGGCCGGTGGCCGGCAGCGGCGACAACGCGACAGGTGTCGGAATCTATTCGGCGATCGTCACCGCGCTTTACCGCCGCGAGCGAACCGGCAAGGGAGCGTATGTCACGACCTCACTGCTCGCCGAGGGTGTCTGGTCGGCGAGCGTTTCGATACAGGCTGCGCTGGCCGGTGCAAAGTTCTTTGGGCTGCATGATCGCATGCATCCGGCCAATGCGGCGCTCAACGTGTATCGCGCAGCCGACGGCACCTGGTTCGTTCTTATCGTCACGCCCGACAAGTTGGCCGCTGTGGCGAAGGCAATCGGCCGACCGGATCTGTTGACCGATCAGCGATTCGCCGATCCAGCCAAGCTGATGGCGAACATGTCGGAACTCACGGCCATCCTCGACGAGGTTTTCTCCGCGCAGCCGATGGCGCATTGGTATGACGTCTTCAGCGGCGCGCACGTCACGTTCGGCGCCGTGCGCGGGCCGCAAGAGGTGATTAACGATCCCCAGCTGGCGGCAAACGACATCGTCGTTCCGCTCGAAGGCGCCGGCGGCAACCTCAACACGACGATCAGCAGCCCAATACAGGTGCACGGTGTCGCCAAGGTCCCGGCCCGGCGCGGGCCCGACCTCGGCGAGCACACCGAAGAGATCCTCCGTGACCTGGGATTTGACGCGAAGGGCATCGACGGCCTGCGCGCGAGCGGCGCGGTGCCGAAAGTCAAGGAACACGCCTAGAAGATGGCGACGAAGTGTAGCGAACAAAGGAGCAAACAATGAGCGATATTGTCACCGAGCGTACCGGCGCAATCCTGCGGATCCAGCTTAATCGCCCGGCACAGAAGAACGCGATGACGTCCAGCATGTACACGAACCTGGCCGACATCCTCAACGAAGCCGACAAGGACGACGCGATCCGCGTCGTGCTCTGGCACAGCGCAGGAGATGCGTTCTGCGCCGGTAACGATCTTGGGGATTTTCTCAAGAATCCGCCCAGGCCGGGTGCCTTTCCGCAGGGCCTCCTGATGGAGGCGTTCGTCAGATTCGAAAAGCCGATCGTGGTGGCCGTGCAAGGCGCGGCGATCGGCGGCGGAACCACGATGCTGACCCATTGCGATTTCGTCTACGCGGGCGAGAGCGCGAAATTCCAGCTGCCGTTCATCAACCTGGCGCTGGTGCCGGAATTCGGATCGAGCTTTTCGATACCGGCGCGCGTGGGTCATCTCCGGGCAACGGAATTGTACCTGCTGGGAGAGCCCTTCACGGCCCCGCGAGCGGTGGAGCTGGGCCTCGTGACTCGCGTGGTGCCCGATAGCGATCTGCTCGCAACCGCGACCGCAACTGCGGAGAAGTTGGCGGCAAAACCGAGCGGCGCGTTGCTGGCAAGCAAGCGGCTCCTCAAGCAGGCTTCGATTGGCCAGCTCAAAGAGGCCATCAAGAGCGAAAGCCAAGAGTTCATGGAGCGGGTGAGCTCGGCAGAAGCCAAGGAAGCGATCTCGGCCATCCGCGAGAAGCGCCCGCCGAATTTTGCGAAGAGCCCGACGCACGTGGCGGCCGAATAGTCCACGCTCGCAGCAATTGATTGGCGTCGCGTCGGGTCACCGCGGCGCCAGGCGGAGACACGTGGAGCTTATATGAAACACGTCTTAAGCATGGTCACGTTCGCCCTGGGAGCCCTGGGCTTCGTGGTGTTCCTGATCACCTTGAAGCCGGAGCCGCTCAGTGCAGTCACGGCACTGAGCAAGTCCGCAAATTGCAAAATGGCGGCCTCTCGTGCAACGGGATGCCGCAAACCCGAATGGCTGGCGCGTTGAGAGCATCGCCTCCGAAAAAAGCTTGCCGACGCCGTCGACGACAAAGAACACGAACGAGGTTAACCAATGGGTGCGATACTGGCTGAGACCCGGCCCGACGAAGCAACCGCAGCTATCGAGGCTCCACACCGAGGGCGCAAGCAGGTCGTCGTCATCGGGGGCGGCTTTGCCGGGATCGCCGCAACACGGGCGCTGCGGCGCGCTGATGTCGATGTCATACTGATCGACCGCCGTAACCACCATATCTTTCAACCGCTGCTCTACCAGGTGGCGACGGCAGTCCTCTCGCCGGCCGAGATCGC
Source organism: Bradyrhizobium sp. UFLA05-108 (assembly GCF_059803455.1). NCBI lineage: Bacteria > Pseudomonadati > Pseudomonadota > Alphaproteobacteria > Hyphomicrobiales > Nitrobacteraceae > Bradyrhizobium > Bradyrhizobium sp. UFLA05-108. The sequence goes on from NZ_JBANAZ010000046.1 coordinate 36,552, forward strand.
AGCGCCAATCCGCCAGCTCGAGGTCAGGCAGCGAAACCTCAGCGTGCTCCTGGCGGAGGTCACCGGCGTCGATGTTGCTTCCCGCACCATCGAGGCGTCCTCCCCCGGTGTGGGCGTCCGTAAGATCGCCTACGACTACCTAGTGGTCGCGACCGGCATGCGCCCGAGCTACTTCGGGCACGATGAGTTCGCGCGATTTGCCCCGGCGCTCAAGAGTCTCAACGACGCAGAGACGATCCGAACCAAGATCCTGGGCGCGTTCGAAGTTGCCGCAACGACCGAGGACGCAAGCGAACGCGCGCGCCAGATGACATTCGTGCTGGTCGGAGCAGGCCCCACCGGCGTGGAACTCGCGGCATCGCTCGCGCAAATGGTGAAGGTCACGCTGCGCGGAAACTTTCGCCATATCGACCCAGCGCAGGCCAGCATCATTCTGCTCGACGCGGGACAGCGCGTTCTGCCGACCTTCGCTGAGCCACTGTCGCGCAGGGTGACCCGACGACTCACGAAGCTCGGCGTGAGGGTCTTGACTGGAGCGAAGGTCGAGACCGTCGACGCGGAGGGCGTGGTCGCCGGCGGCAACCGAATTCCCAGCGCCACCGTGCTGTGGACAGCTGGGGTTGCGGCGTCGCCTATTCCAAAGATGCTCGGCACCAAGACCGACCGCGCGGGACGCGCACTCGTTGATTCCTTCCTGAAGGTCGTAGACGTGCCGGGCGTGTTCGTCGTGGGCGATGCGGCGTCGGTCATGCAAAACGAACATCCGGTGCCGGGCGTGGCGCAGGCCGCGATCCAGGAAGGACGCTACGTCGGGCGCTTGATCGCGAAGGAGCTGAAGGGCCAAAAAGAGAAACGTCCGTTCCATTATTTCGACAAAGGCAACATGGCGGTCGTCGGCAAGAATTACGCCGTGCTGGAGCGGGGCTGGTTGCGGACAAGTGGGTCCTTGACCTGGCTGATCTGGGCGTGCGTTCACATCCTCGCCCTGCCGCAGCTACAGAACCGCCTGCGCGTGCAGCGGCAGTGGCTTTGGTCGTATTTCACCGGCCAACGCAGCTCGCGCCTGATTCCCGAGGCCCCGAGGGTTGCGACTCGGGGATCGGACCGCTGAACGGTCAGTTGCGCCATGAATACGGTCTACCTCCCCGCATTGGCAGCGTTGGCGGGGTCGACGATCGGCGGCCTTACGTCGTTCGCGTCAGCCTGGCTCACGCTGCACCATCAGGATCGCGCCAAGCGGCTGTCGGGGGAAAAGACCAGACGGCAAAAGCTGTACAAGCAATTCATCGATGAGGCCTCGAAGCTCTACGCCGACGCGCTCGTCCACGATCAGGCGGAGGTCTCCGCATTGGTCAGCGTCTACGCGCTGATCAACCGGATGCGCGTCGTATCAAGCACCGCCGTGATCGAGAAGGCGGATGCGGTCATTCATTTGATCATCGACACATATTTCATGCCCAACAAGACCCTCTCTGAAGTTCGCGAGCTGATGAACGGCCATGCCGTCAATCCGCTGCGGGCGTTCAGCGAGGAATGCCGTGCCGAATTGCAGGCCCTCAATGACCGTTGAGCGTGAGCTCAACGTCGTTGCTTCCTCCACTTTGAAGAATTTGCCGCGATTTGGCAGCGTTTACTCATGCAGCTGAACTGCGCGGTCTATTTTCAACGAGCCTGCATGCTTGCAGGCGGCTTTGAGGGCTCCTTCGGTCGCTCTCTCTATAGCCCCACAACACAAGAGGTCCAGCGATGCATTTTGATCCAGTCCTGCTATCACGCATCCAGTTCGCCTGGGTCGTCGCCTGGCACATTCTGCTTCCAGCATTCACCGTCGGATGTGCGTCCTTCATCGCTGTCCTCGAGGGCTTGAGCCTTGCGACAGGACGCGAAGTCTATGTCCGCAACTCGATATTCTGGACCAAGATCTTCGCCATCGCATTCGGCATGGGTGTCGTGACGGGCCTTGTCATGCCATTCCAGTTCGGCACCAACTGGAGCCGCTACGCGTCCGCAGCCGGGGACGTCCTCTCGCCACTCTTTGCGTATGAAGGCCTCACGGCCTTCTTCCTGGAAGCCGGCTTCCTCGGTGTCCTGCTGTTCGGCCGCAAGCTGGTGCCGCCTTGGGCGCACTTCTTCGCGGCCCTCATGGTGGCGATCGGTACTTTGTTTTCCACGTTCTGGATCTTGTCCGCCAACAGTTGGATGCAGACGCCGGCAGGCTACGAGATCGTGAACGGTCAGTTCATTCCGACAGATTGGATCAAGGCGATCTTCAATCCGTCGTTTCCTTATCGGCTCGCGCACACGGCGTTCGCATTCTTCACGACCACCGGATTCGTCGTCCTCGGTGTCGGCGCATACCTGCTCAGGCGCAATCGATCCATCCTGGAAGCACGCACCATGATGTCGATGGCGCTTTGGGCGCTGACCGTGCTGGTGCCGCTGCAGATGGTGATCGGCGATATGCACGGCCTCAACACCCGCAAATATCAGCCTGCGAAGCTGGCGGCCATTGAGGCTCGTTGGGAAACCGCGAAGAGCGTGCCGCTGACTGTCTTCGCAATTCCGGACGACAAGGCCGAGCACAACAAGTTCGCCGTCGAAATTCCCTGGCTCGGAAGCCTGATCTTGACCCACGATATCAATGGCGAGGTGAAGGGTCTGAAGGACTTCCCCGCTGATCAGCGTCCGCCCGTCGCGATTCCCTTCTTTGCCTTCCGTGCGATGGTCGGATGCGCGGGCCTGATGCTGGGGCTCGTGCTTCTGGGCGGCTGGTTGCGGTGGCGCGGGCAACTCTATGACACGCGACTGTACCTCTTGGCTTGTCAGTGTGCGATTCCACTCGGCTTCATCGCGGTCGTTGCTGGATGGTTCGTGACCGAGGTCGGCCGCCAGCCGTGGACGGTCTATGGGCTCTTGCGCACGGCAGCCTCGGTGACGCCGTCTGTGACAGGCCATGACGTTACGCTGTCACTCCTAGCTTACATGGCGGTCTATCTGCTGATTTATCCCTCGGGCCTCATCCTGCTGCTTCGGCTCGTTCGCAAAGGTCCGCTTGAGACCGGTGAATCGGCTCCGGCGATCGAGGCTGGCATTCCTGCCGCACCGGTCTTGGTTCCCGCAATCAACGTCGTGAAAGGAGAAGTGTGATGACCCAGGCGCTCGATTTGGTTCCGATCTGGACGGTGATCCTTGCGCTGGCCGTCTTCTTCTATGTTCTGCTCGACGGCTTCGATCTTGGAGTGGGAATGCTCTTTGGCTTGGCGTCCGATACGCGCTCCCGTAACACCATCATGAACTCGATTGCCCCGATCTGGGATGGTAACGAGACCTGGCTGGTCCTTGGCGGCCTTGGCCTTCTCGCGGCATTCCCGACTGCGTTCGCCGTGATCATTCCAGCGGTGTATTTTCCCATCCTGGTCATGTTGCTCGCACTGGTGTTCCGCGGCGTTGCATTCGAATTTCGGTTTCGCGACGCTGAAAACAAGACGTTCTGGGACCACGCATTCTGCCTCGGATCCGCCATGGCCACGTTTGCGCAAGGCGTCGTGCTTGGCGCATTCGTCCAGGGTTTCCCGGTTTGCGACGGCCAATTTGCGGGAACGTCCCTTGCGTTTCTCACCCCGTTCTCCGTTCTGACCGGCGTCGCCTTGATGTTCGGCTACGGCCTTCTCGGCGCCGGCTGGCTTATTCTGAAAACCGACGGTGACATTCAGGCTGCGGCACGTCGCCAAGGCCGCGTCTGCCTCGTCGGTGTCGTCGCCGCGATCGCGATCGTGAGCATCTGGACCCCAATCATGAGCCCCGCGGTGGCGGCGCGCTGGTTCACCTGGCCCAACATCGCGCTGTTCGCGCCGGTACCCGTACTGTCCGGCGTGATCGCGCTCGCGACATGGCGGTCTCTCGACGGCAAGGCCGAGGCGGCGCCATTTTTTGGTGCGATCGCACTCTTCGTCCTTGCCTACATTGGCATGGCCATCAGCCTGTTTCCAATGATCGTGCCCTACCAGCTGACACTGTGGGAGGCTGCCTCCTCGCCGCGCACCCAGGCCTTCCTTCTGGTCGGAACGCTGTTCCTGATTCCTGTCATCCTGACCTATTCGAGCTGGTCATATTGGGTGTTTCGCGGAAAGGTTCGCGCCGATGTGGGGTATCACTGATCGCCCCCACCAATCTTCTAGATCAAGCGCTGAAACGACCCATCATTGGACTACGACGTAGATCGCTATTTGTCTGGGGCAGTTATGGGTCGGCAGCGGATTAGATCCGCTCGCACGATAACGGAATGCCAGAAAGCGCACTCAGAATGATCATCTGCTCATGCAATGTCCTCAGCGATCGCGACATCAAAGAGGCTGTCGCCTCCGCTGAGGCCGACCTAAATTCGACTGCGCAGGTCTACAATTGCCTCGGCTGCTTGGTGCATTGCGGGCTTTGCTCCCGCTCGGTCAGAAGACTCCTGCGGCACAAGCCTCTGCACCATCTTTCGTCGATCTAGATGCGGCCGCCTTCCCATATACTCTGACGGAGCATCGCCACCTTTCTTTCGGATCGAACCTCCGTATCTCAACGCTTCGACTGCATGCCCTGCAAAAAGCGAAGCGGATTGAGCGGGCCTATGGGATCAGTTCGAAGCTCATCATATGTGCTTTTCCCAAAGGCAGCTTTTCAAGCATTTCGTGAGCGACTGCCGGATCGGTGACGTTGATGATGAACGCCACGCCTGGCTTTCCCTGTAGCGAATACCACTGCTCGATCTTGCCATCGAGCTTGAGGTCGACAGTTTCCCGAACTTCCTCCGGCAGGACAGCAAAGACCTGCGACCGCTCAAAACCGGGATTGATTGTCCCGATGGCGAGAATTTTGGTCGTCGGCGTCGTTCTCATGGCGGCTCCTTGTGCGCTTGCGAATTTGAAGCCGACAAGGCAGCCAATAAGTGCCAATGCGGCTGCAGAAACGAATTTCATGTCATCTCCTCTGTATGTCGGTCAGGCACCGGGAGAACCTGTTGGGAGAGCAACGATATTCGCTTCTTCCTGGATCGAAAGGACAGTTGACTTGCAGACATCGAGCGAGCGAGTCAAAAATGACCCGATTGACCCAAAGCTCACGTGAGCAACTTCATCCACGAGAAGTACAGCAAGCAGCGAAAGGATATGCGTCATGTCACAACCAGTGAACGACGACGCGATCGACTTCGTTGAGATCAATAAAGATATCACGCTCAGGCGAATGGTTCTGCGCAATGCGAACCCGACGGGGACCGTTCTCTTCCTGCATGGATTTCCGGAGACCCTGTATGCCTGGAAGGATATAGCCAAGGCTCTGGCTGATGACCACGAGGTCCACGCGTTCGACTGGCCCGGTTACGGGCTCTCATCTAGGCCAACGGTCGACAAGTTTTCATATGCGCCCAAGGACTACGCGCGTATTCTGGATGGATATATCGAGAAGGCGGCCATCGATAAATCGAAGCTCACGATCTACGCAACCGATATCGGAGCGCTCCCCACGCTCCTGCTGGCCGTGGAAAAACCCGATATCGCAAGGACGATCATCGTGGGCGATTTCGCCCCGTTCAACAGGCCCCAGTTCATGTATGCGAGCCTGCAAAGCCTGAAGGCGGGACCTGCGATGGACCAGGTCCGCGCCAGCTTGAACAGCAATCGCGACGAGATCCTGGAGAACACCTTCACGCGAGGTTTGCCCAAGGAAGGGCATTTTGAAGTCGCGCCTGAGTTCAAGGACGACATGTGCCGAGGATGGACTCAAGGAGCGATGACGACGGCTGACGCGTTCTCCCACTACTACTCGCACTTTACGCGAGACCAGGATGACTTCGAATCGCGACTGGCCCAGCTCAAGGCACGCGTGAAGGTGATCTGGGGAGAGAAAGATCTCTATATCAACAGGAGATGGGAGTAGAGTTCGCCGAAAGGCTGCATGCGGAGCTGACCCTTCTTCCAGGCATGGGGCATTTCCCCCACCTGCAGAACCCAAGGCTGGCCATCGATGAGGTTCGTGCCGCATTCCGATGAGTCGCCAGTTCCTGCACGTTCAGTCGAAGTTCGACACGTCGGTCTGTTGTGCTCGTGGCAGATCGATTGGACCGACCTGGCAACGTCCAATGTTTCCATTTATAGCCCTTCGTGAACCTCACGGGATGCTTCTTGCGAGTCTGGAGCGTCGGGGCCCCGAGGCCGAGCAGGGGCCAACGAGAAATGTCGATCGTCATGAGTTTCCTCCTTCTCTTCCGCGAAGACACGGGCAGCGCGCTCACTCTGCCGCAAGCGCGTGGTGTCGCAGGAGCAAGCCAAGGCGCCCCCAAGAGTCGGGCAGTTGTATGAGCACGGCATGACGGATCCCATGTCTTGAGCAGGCGCCATCTTCGGCACCGTTGCGATGGCCCGCCTCGTTTACGCGGGAGCCTAGTTCTGCGCTCGCAGGTCGGCAATATCGCGTGCCGTGAGCGCCGAGCCCTTGGCTCCAAAGCGCGCGGTGACGTAGTTGACAACCGCGGCAATCTCATCGTCGGAGAACGCCTGACCGAAAGAAGGCATCGACAGCGCGCTATCCGGGGTCAGGCGTCTCGTGCCGCTGATCACGATCTGCGCGACATTCATCGCGCTCGGATCGTTGACGGCGGCGCTCCCTGTCAGAGTCGCAAACTTCGAGACCGCGCTCTCGCCGCTCCAGCCGTGACAGCTGACGCAAGCACCCTCGAAGACCTTCTTGCCGAGCAGGCTGGCGGTCACGCCGTCCTTGTGGGACACCGGCGCTGGCGCTGACTTTGACGCAACATCGGATGACATCGTGGGCGGAACGCTTCGCAGGAACGTAACCATCGCCTCGATATCGGCCTTCGTCATCCTGCTGAAGGAGTGATCGACGGCTTCGCCCATCGGTCCCGATGCAGTGCCGCGGCCTGACACATGTCCGGTCGAAAGATAAGAGGCGATGTCATCGTCGGTCCAGCCGCCGAGGCCGGTAGTCTTGTCGGAAGAGATGTCGGTGGCATGCCACCCTGCCACCGGCGCCCCGGCAAATTTCTTCCGGTTGTCGAGCGCAAAGCCGATGTTGCGTGGCGTATGGCATTCGCCGCAATGTGCCAGCGCTTCGGCCAGGTAGGCACCGCGATTCCACTTCAGGCTCTGCGACGCATCAGGCCGAAAGCGCGTATCGGGATTGAACACCAACGACCAGAACGTCATGGCCCAGCGCTGATTGAAAGGAAACAACAGCGTGTTTGCCGGCGGCACGGCGCGTACCGGCGCCAGACTGAAAAGGTAGGCCTTGATCGCGAGAGCATCGGCATCAGTGACAAACGTGTAGGACGTGTAGGGCATTGCCGGATAGAGCCGCGCGCCATCGCGGCGGACGCCCCGATGCATCGCATCCAGGAATTCCTGGTCGGTGTACTTGCCGATGCCCGTCTCCGGATCCGGCGTGATGTTGGTCGAGTACATGGTCCCGAACGGAAGCTTGAACGCAAAGCCACCCGCATATTTCTTGCCGCCCGGCGCCGTATGGCAGACCACGCAGTCCGCCGCCTCCGTAAGATATTTGCCGCGCTCGAGAAGGCTGTCCTGTCTCATCTCGGCAGGCACACCCGTGGGATCCCCGTCCTTGTAGTCCGCCACGGCAACATTCTTGCCGCCGGTGAACGCCAACGGACCCGGCCCTCGAACGTACCAAACTGCGCCCAGCGCAACGACCGCGCCGAGAACAGCGGCCCCGATCACGGACTTCACAACAATGGCTCTCATAACCACGGCTTCTTCTCCGCGATCAATTGCCGGTCGATCGGAAGCCGGCGCAATGCAATGCCCGTCGCCGCATAGATGGCGTTACGCAACGCAGGAGGACCTCCGACCACGCTCGCCTCACCGATCCCGCCCGGCGCCTCCCCGCTTTTCACGAGGTGGACATCAATCTTCGGGACCTGGTCGATACGCAGCATGCGATAGTCATGGAAATTTGACTGCTGGACGCGGCCCTTCTCCAACGTGATTTCACCATACAATGCAGCGGTCAGACCGAAGATCATACCACCCTGGACCTGCGCGACGACGGTGTCCGGATTGACGGTGAGGCCGCAATCCACGGCGAGCGTCACCCTCCGAATGTAGACGTCGCCGCCGGTGTCAACTTCCGCCTCGACGACGGTAGCGATCGAACTATTGAAGGTCGGCTGCACGCTGACGCCGCGGCCCACACGCGGCGGCAACGGCTGGCCCCAGTTCGACTTTTCCGCCGCCAGATCCAGCACGTGACGGATCCGTGGCGTCTTCCCGAGCATGTCACGTCGAAATGCAACCGGATCCTTGTTCACCTTGCGCGCCAGTTCGTCCATGAAGCATTCGATCGCGAACACATTGTTGTTTGGACCGACGCCGCGCCAAAAGCCGGTCGGAACGGCGGGCGGTTCGACGCGGACATAATCCACCTGGAAATTCGGAATGTCGTAGGGCATGTCGACGGCGCTATCGACAGCGTCGATATCGATGCCCTCCTTGAAGGCGGGCGGCAACCAACGCGCGATCACGGATGAGCCGGCGACGCGGTACTTGAAGGCGATCACCTTGTCGCCGGTCAGCCTCGCCGAAATGCTGTCATGATAGATCGGACGGTAGAGGTCATGCTGGATGTCCTCTTCGCGCGTCCAGATGATCTTGACAGGCCCATCAACCTTGCTGCCGATCCGCACGGCGGCGGCGATTATGTCGACCTCGAGCCTGCGTCCGAACCCTCCGCCCAGAAGATGCTGGTGGATCGCCACCTTGTCTTCAGAAAGACCGGCGGCTTTTGCGGCGACCGACTGCGCGCGCGCAATGATCTGCGTTCCCACCCAGACATCACACGAATTCGGCGTAACATGGACGGTACAGTTCAGGGGCTCCATCGTCGCGTGCGCAAGAAATGGCATTTCGTAGGACGCATCATACGACTCGCCAAAATTGAGCACCTTGGCGACATCCCCGACGGATTTTGCGACGACGCCCGCACCCTCGCTCGCCGTGCGAAGATGCTCCCAGATGTCCTTGGAACTGAGGTTGGCGTTCTTGCCTTCGTCCCAGGTGATGTCGAGTGCTTCGAGCCCGCACTTGGCGGCCCACATATGATCCCCGACGACGGCGACCAGGTCGTCCAACGCTATGATCTGCCGCACACCCGAGATTTTCCTTGCAGCCTCGTCGTCGATCTTCGTAACCTTGCCCCCAAAAACCGGGCATTGCGCCAGCGTCGCAAATTTCAGGCCGGCCATCATGGTGTCGATGCCGTAGATCACCTTGCCGTTGACCTTGTCCGGCGTATCGAGCCTCTTCAGCGGCTTTCCGATCAGGACGAAATCCTTGGGATCCTTCAGCGCAACGTCGCCCGGCGGTGATAACTTGCCGGCGGCCTCCACGAGCTCGCCATAGCGAAGCTTGCGGCCGCTTTCATTGTGAACCACCGTGCCCTGGATCGTGCTGCAACTCTCCGGCGTGACTTGCCACCGCTCCGCGGCGGCCTTGACGAGGATGGCCCGGGTGGTGGCGCCCGCTTTCCGCAACGGAGTCCAGAATGCACGAACCGAGGTCGATCCGCCGGTGGCCTGAACGCCCAGCAATGAGTTGGCATAGAGCTTCTCGTCCGGTGGCGCATGCTCGAGCGCGACCTGGGTCAGGTCTGCATCGAGTTCTTCGGCGAGGATCGTGGCAACGCCCGTGTAGATGCCTTGCCCCATTTCCACCTGCGGCATCACCAGCGTGACGAGACCGGCTCCGTCGATCCGGATATACGCGTTTGGCGCAAACGTCCCTCCGGCTGAATCCTTCACGGGCCCGGCGGCATCGACCGGGAGATGGAAGGCGAACACAAAACCAGTTGCCAATGCGCCGCCGAGAACCCGACGACGCGAGACATTCGGCGATTTGGACATGACGTCACCTACGCCTTCTGAGCGGCGGCCGCCCGTTTGATGGCGGCCCGGATACGTACATAAGTGCCGCAGCGGCAGATGTTGCCCGCCATGGCTGCGTCGATATCGGAATCGTCGGGATCCGGCGTCGATGCCAATAGCGCCGCCGCCGACATGATCTGACCGGACTGGCAATAGCCGCACTGCACGACCTCGAGGTCAAGCCAGGCCTTCTGCACCCGGGCCCCCACCGGGGTCGCGGCGATGCCTTCGATGGTGGTTATCGTGCGGCTTTGAAGATTGCCGACGGGGAGCACGCACGAGCGGACCGGCTTGCCATCGACATGCACCGTGCAGGCACCGCACTGCGCCATGCCACAGCCGAACTTCGTACCGGTGAATCCAAGAATATCGCGCAGCACCCATAGCAAAGGCATTTCGGAAGGCGCTTCGAACGATCTTTCCTGACCGTTGATATTCAGCGTCGTTGCCATATGGACTCCTGCTATCTGCTCGGCTCGGCTCAGCGCGATATAGATGCGGCGCACGGCTGTCCGACAGCCTTATGAGACCACGTCCAAAGGATGCGAAGTCACAGCTGTCCTGGTCGCGAGGTCGTTGATCCTGGATGCGTAGTTCTGGAAGTGCGGTGTTGCCCGATGGGCTTGTACCGATTCGATATCCTTGTAGAGCTCGTCGACGATGAAATTTGTCTCGTCGTTCTGATCTTGCCAAAGGTCCCAGCGAAGGTTGCCCGGCTCGGAGCGGCTATGGCCTGCCAAACCACGCAACAGAGCGATCAATTCGCCCGCCTTTCCGGGCTGGGCCTTGAGCAGCGCCGTCGTTTTCATGTGAGTTGCCACTGATCTCTCCTTGTGGTCGGCTCATCGTCGCGCGAGCTCCACCGGCCGTTCCGCCGGTCAGGCGGAAGCGGCTGCACCAGGCTGACGTTGAGTGACTGCCTTATCGAGCGCCTTGACCAGCGCCTCACCGACCGAATGATCCGAGCGCGGGTTCTGGCCAGTGATGAGCTCACGATCAACGATCACGTGGGGCTCGAAATCGACCTGCGTCGTCGCCACGTCGCCTCCCGCTGCGCTGAGCGCCTGCGGCATGGTGAAGTACATCTTCCCATGCAGGATCTCCTTTTCGACCCACTTCTCTTCCGAGGCGGAAAAGATCGTCATCCGATAACCGGCATACGGCCACCCCTTGGCTAACTGCTTCGCCTTCGACTCATCGCCGGCCATCAAGGCCGCGCGGAATTCACGCGCAGGCGACATCGCCGAGACAAGCGCAATCGGACCATGGCAGAGCAGCGCCGTCGGCTTTGCATGGTCATGGAAGTGGCGAAGCACTTCGCCCATCTGCCGGTCCTGCATCAGATCGACGACCGGCGCCTGGCCGCCCGGCACGAACACCCCGGCGTAGCCGTCCAATCCCCTTTCGATCACCGCACCGAGGGACTGAATCTGGTTCATCGCGGGATCATCGCTCCAGAACGCCCTGGCGCGGGCATAGGCGGCGGTGTCACCGCCAAAGTGCGCAGCCGAGTCCGAGGCCTTGTCCATGTGAGGCTTGGTGCCGTCCGGCGTGGCGAGCTGAACGTCGTAGGCGGCTCCGATCAGCGCCATGATCGGAACGACGGTCTCGTTGAGATAATTTCCGGTTGGCCCCCATTTGCCACCCTGCACTTCGATCTGGGTGGCATTGGATCCAACGACAAGCACCTTTGCCTTGCTCATGGTGTCAGCCTTCCGTTCGTTTCTGAATGGGTCGCAGCAGCTCCACGTCGACGTACTGGATCTGCCGGCAGCCAATGCCCTGTTGCGAGATCAGCACGCGGGCACCATTGTCGCCGTCACAGATAATCGGAAGCGGGCACGGACGCCCGTAAAGAGATGTAAAACGTCGAACAGCGGGAGAGTCCCTTAGGCTCTGAGCTCCAAGGTCTCGCATTGGTCTCGCGGCGAGCGATTTTCCTCAATTTACAAATCGCTATTCGTCAGCTGCAAATCCGCAACATAGACTCGCGGAAGTGGCGCTCTTGCCGACTGGAGATGGACGCAATCAACTCCGCGCGACATCGGCAACGCCAACTTCATCGTCACCGGAGGTTCAAATGAGAATCAGGGAAGCACTGTTGGCCGCGCCGCTCGGGTTCGGCACAGCACCGCTCGGCAACATGTATCGGGATATCCCCGAGAATGAGGCACTTGCGACGGTCGATGCGGCCTGGGACGCGGGCACGCGATTTTTCGATACCGCTCCATTCTACGGAGCCGGGCTCGCAGAGATTCGCCTCGGCAAAGCGCTCTCAAGGCGAACTCGCAGCGAATACGTTCTTAGTTCAAAGGTCGGCCGGCTGATCCTCGACGAAGTCGAAGATCCGAGCGCCCGGGACCACGGCGAGAAGGGCGACATCTTCAAACACGGCCGCCCCAACAAGATCGTCCCCGATTACTCGGCCGATGGCACCATGAAATCGATCGAGGACAGCCTCAAGCGCATGAAGGTCGACCATATCGACTTCGTGTGGGTTCACGATATCGCCCAGGATTTTTACGGCGATCGCTGGCTTGCAATGTTTGAAACCGCTCGCACGGGGGCCTTCCGAGCTCTGTCGAAACTACGCAACGAGGGCGTGATCAAGGGATGGGGCCTCGGCGTGAACAGGGTCGAACCCGTGGAGCTTCTGCTCGGGCTCACCGAGGCGGACCCGGATGCGACCTTGCTCGCCGGCCGGTATACTCTCCTCGATCATGAGGTGGCGCTGCAGAGGCTGATGCCCGCCGCACAGCGCAAGAAAGTCGATATCGTGATCGGCGGCCCGTATAGCTCCGGAGTGCTTGCAGGCGGGCGTCACTTCGAATACGGGGCGGTGCCGCCGGCGATTGCCGCCAAGGTCGAGAAGATCTCGGTCCTGTGTGCGGAATACAACATACCCATCAAGGCAGCGGCACTGCACTTCTCTCTGGCGCACCCGGCGTCGGCCGCAGTCATTCCCGGGGCCAGCAAACCCGGACGCATCCGCGAAGATCACGCAGCGCTCAAGACCAAAATTCCCGCTGAGTTTTGGCTAGCCTTGCGAAAGAAAGGGCTTGTGGCGGCAGAGGCGCCTCTGCCGATCGATAGATAAGGCGTCAATTCACTAGCGTCCCACGCCAGATAAATTCTGTACCGTGCAAGATTTTACGGGCCGTTACGCCGATTTAATTGAGCCGGGTATCGTGTGGTTCTACTCTTGCGACAGGTTTAGAAACGTCTGACGACTTTGGCTTTCGGAAAGTCTGGCCCATCAGCGCACGTCTCTCCAATGCCAAGTGCCATACGGATGGCAGCGTGCCATGCGTAGGTCGGGGCGCAATCCGCCCGAGTCCCTCCCCCGGGGCGCCCCGATCGTCCTTTTTCATCGCATTCCATCGCGGCTCGCCGCATGAACGTCAGGAGATGATAATGATTCCAGCTCGCATACCAACACCTGATTCCACATCAGCCTTGGCGCTGCGGAACACCACCACTGCGACCAACGCACTCAACACGATCCTGGCGGATATGCTCGCCCTCTATTTCAAGACCAAGAATTTTCATTGGCACATGGCCGGGCCACATTTTCGCGACTACCATTTGTTGCTGGACGACCAGGCGACGGAAATCTTCTCGGTCGTCGACGACATCGCCGAGCGAGTTCGCAAGACTGGCAATACAACCCTGCGATCCATCGGAGACATCGCTCGCCGGCAGACAATCAAGGATAATGATGCCGAATTCGTGCCGGCGGACGACATGCTCGCCGAACTCCGCGAGGACAATTTCGCGCTGGTTCGTGCGCTCCGCGAAGCGAAAGTGCTCGTTGATGAAGCCAGGGACAACGGCACTTCGGGACTGCTCGACGGCTGGACCGACCAGGCAGAGCGGCGGGCCTGGTTCCTCTTCGAAGCCACACGATCTGCCTGATTCCCCGCCTGCCTGATTCCCCGCCGCAATGATCGTACACGGAAAGATCCCGTCCCTGGAACGAGTGTGGACGACGCCGTCGGCGGCGTTCGCACTCTGAGAGATAGCCGAAAGCGAATGGCGATCGGTCCCGCCGCGACGACGCCTTAGCGATTCTGAACCTGGCCGACTTGTGCGCGTCGACGCGGTCGAAGCCAAACAATCCCAAAAGCTTGAGATCTGCGGCCCGAAGAGGCGGCGTGAGCCCTCAACCCGTGCCACTGACCCAGGAGCCGCGCCAGACGAGCGCGGCCCAGGGATTTGTCCAGTTGGGAACGGCGTTGCGTTACTCCGCCGCCTTGATGATCAGTTCGGAGACTTCCTTCGGGAACGCGAGCATCGCGACGTGACTCGACGGCACCTCGATCGCCGTCGCCTTGGCCGCCTTCACCTGGTCCTTCTCCATTTGTGGCGGAATGATCGCATCCTTGGTCGCAACGACCATGAAGGTCGGCTTCTCCCGCCACGCGGCCTGGCTGATCGTAGCGCCGAGCGTCCTGATGTGGAAAGGTCCCTGCGTCGCAGCTACGACCGCCTGCTCCTTGGGCGGAAGGTCGGCCGCGAAATATTTCTTAATACCTTCCTCGCTGATCGTGAGATAACCGTCGGGGTCCTTGACGAACGTTTTCAAGCTCTCCGGATCTGGATATTTCGAAGTCGCGCTCTTTACGGACTCGCCTTTGTCGGGTGCGTAGGCCGCCACATAGACGAGCGATTTGACCTTGTCGTCGTTACCCGCCTCGGTGATGACGGCACCGGCCCATGAATGGCCGACGAGGACGACGGGACCTTCCGCGTTCCGGATTGCCCGTTTGGTCGCCGCGACGTCGTTGTCCAGCGAGTCGAGTGGGTTCTGGACGGCAACGACCTTGAGCCCGGCCTTCTCGAGATACGGAATGACCTTCTCCCAGCTCGAACCATCCGCGAATGCGCCATGGACAAGGACGGCGGTCTTGGCTTTCGGCTCGGTAGCCCAAACTGGCTGGGCGATCGCAACCATCGCGGTCAGGAGGCTCAAGCCCATAGCGCTCTTGTACGATTTCATAGCTACGTTCCTTCATTTGATGGGAGGATTGATTTTGCCGTATTCACAGTCGACACGAGACGATCGAATGTTGCAGGGAGCGGCCTGATCATCGCCTTGCTTTGAAAGGTTGGCTGCGACGGAAGCGATCGTCGTGATCTTCCTCTCAGGCCGGTGCTTTGCGCAGCTAGTAGAAGCGTCTGGTCGGAATAAAACCAGTTTAAAGATGTAAAAGCGCTCGGCGTGGACGTGCTCGGAGACTTCGGCGATTGGCATGGCATTTCCTCAGGCAAGTCAGCCCAAACTGGCCGGAGCTGGTCATGCCTCGGCCTGCCTCGCCGTCGAATGCGACGCGTTGTCGGAAACTGGGATAATCCCGGCGCGGGCCACGGCATAAGACCCGGCCCATTTCGCCAGCATGCCGACACCAATCCCAACGACCGTGTCGAGCAGACGGAGCGACGGTTGCGCCAGCGCATGCTTCGGGTCGATGGCAGCGACCACCAGCACAACAGTTGTCGTGATCCCGGTGGTCACAATGTCCTCGCGCCGTCCCAGGAACAGCATCACGATGGTCCCCACGCCAATAACGAGACCGATACCGGCCGCATTGACAGGAAGAAAAGCGATGTAGATGAAACTCAGGACGAAGCTCACAAAGGTCGCGGTCAGCCGCGATATCCCCGCCGAAACGCTCCCTTCTCGGGTCTCGCGGAACACGAACAGAGTCGCGACAGCAGCCCACATACCTCCGAGGAGAGTATCGCCGCGATCGATGAAGCCGCCGAGCAATTCGGTTGTCAGGAGGTAAGAGACCGCGCAAGCGATCGCCATCGCGAACGCGTAGATTAATTCCCAGGCTGTGAGTTTCTTCATGATAATCGATCTCTCATGGCCACTTCCGCCAAGCGATGAGTGCGATGAGCCGACAGCGTCTCTTTCAGCCGTCGATCTGCATTCTGACGGCGCGCTCTATGGGCATCGTACCTTCCGTCAATTCCAGGATTCTACGTCGTAGAGCTGGCGTGTGAACCAATTCCACGATTGTCGCCGCAACGTCATCACGACGAATGCTCGTGTGGAACTCCGCTGGCCCCAGGCTAACTGTGCCAACACCTCTTTCATTGTTGAGAGAGGAAGGACGCAAGATAATCCAGTCCAGGTCAGTCCGAGCTAACTCCACATCGGTACGCTTTTTCACTGCCATGTAATGCTCGAAGCTTTCACCCCATCCTTTCTGGCGCCCGGCTTCGGGAAATACCGAGACAAGGATGAAGCGCTTGACGCCAGCGCCTCGGGCAGCAACGATCGATTTGGTTACGCCGTCACCATCAACGGTGTCGATCATGGCATCGCTGTCGGCCTCGCCGGCGCCAGCTGCGAAGACTATGACATCGCTTCCTGAGAAGTGGGCCACCAGTTTCGTCTCATCGATCCGAACGAGATCGCCGAGAGTGCCGGCAACGCCAATCGACCGCAGTTTTTCGCCTTGCTGAGCCCGCCGATATAAACCATCGACCTCATCGCCGCGGCTTTTGAGCAGGGCCGCAAGCCTGAACCCGGTCTCTCCGGAAATGCCGACAATGAAGATCTTCATTTTTTCCTCGCCAGGGCAGTGCGCCTCATACTCGGCCCTTCAGCCAGGGGCCCGACACTCCTACAGCTTCTCGACGAAAACCGTCTTGATGTTGCAAAACTCCCGGATGCCGAACTCCGACACTTCCCTGCCGTAACCGCTGTTCTTGATCCCGCCGAACGGCAGCCGCGGATCGGACCTAACGTTCTGGTTGACGAACGCCGCGCCGGCGTCGAGCTCCTCCGCCGCGATGCGCTCGCCGCGTGCGGTGTCAGCGGTTATCACCGCTGATCCCAGGCCGAACTCGCTCGCATTCACGATACGAATCGCGTCCCGCTCGTCCTTGGCGGATATGACCGCAGCAATGGGCCCGAACAGTTCCTCGTCATGCGCCGCCTGGCCCGGCAGAACGTTCGACAGGATCGTTGCCGGAAACCAGGCGCCGGCGCGTTTCGGAGCCTCGCCACCCAGCAGAAGCCGAGCACCATTTTTGATGCTCTGACTGACCTGACTTGCGATCTGATCCCGCGAATGCACGCTTTCCATCGGCCCGAGAAGCGTCTTCGCATCGTTGGGGTCTCCCATTTCGAAACGCTTCATCTCCTCGACGAGCGCGCTCTCGAAAGCCGGCCCGACGCTCTCGACCACAACAAAGCGCTTCGCAGCGATGCAGCTCTGGCCACCGTTCACCATGCGCCCGCGCGCGCATATCCTGGCGGCGGCGACCGGATCCGCATCCTCGAGCACAATATAGCCGTCGGAGCCGCCGAGCTCGTAGACGCCCTTCTTCATGACTGCGCCGGCGATCGCGGCGACCGACTTCCCGGCGGCAACGCTGCCGGTCAGCGTGACCGCGGCGATGTGCGGGTCTTCGATCAGTGGCCGCAAATCCTTCGACGGCAGCAGCACCGCTCGAAACAGGTCGACGGGGAATCCCGCCAGCCTGAAAATCTCCTCCAGGGCTAACGCGCATCCCGGCACGTTGGACGCATGCTTCAAGACGCCGCCGTTGCCGGCCATCAGATGCGGCGCAGCGAACCGGATGACCTGCCAGAACGGAAAATTCCACGGCATGACGGCAAGGATGACGCCGAGGGGATTGAAGGTCGCAAACGCCTTGGGTGGCGCGCCGGGGCCGGAATAGCCGACGCTCATATCGAGAGGTTTCGGCTTGAGAAAGCCTTCCGAGGCCTCGGCAAAATAGTCACAACAGGAGGCACATTTGTCGAGCTCGGCAAGGCCATCGGTCACTGGCTTGCCCATCTCCTCCGTCATGAGCTTGGCATACCGCGAACTATTGTCGCGAATGACTTTGGCGGCATTCTTCATCAAAGGAGCGCGATCCTTGAAGCCGACCCGACGCCACGTGGTCTGCGCGCGATGAACGTTGGCGGCAATCGACAACGCGTGGTCGATGCTATGCCCGGGGTAGGCTGCTCCCTTCTCACCCGTCGCTGGATTGATCGTCTGAAAGAGATTGGGTGTGGCCGCTGCAAATGCTCTTGCTTCCGCCATCTCTCGCGCTCCTGCTCCTGGGTGGGCTTTCTCGACCTGCCAACGTTGCCTGCGCCGCATCGGCGAGCAAGTAAAGAGAGGTAAAAGTGTCACCTCGCGCCGCAATCCTCAGTGAAGGCCGCCAAGAGTTCCGCTGCTGGGCATCGAGATCAGCGTGATGGCGCCCCGGTCTCCAAAGCCACAATCGAACGTGCCTCCAACGCTTTGCACCAGGGATTTCACGAGCTTCAGACCCCGTCCCGCCGGCCGTTGACCTCGGTTACAACCATTGTCGCAGATGCAGCATGTCACCATTGGCCCGGCCTTCGACAACTCGATCCGGATAACGCCGTCGACCGGGCCAAATGCGTGCCGGCACGAATTGGTAATGAGCTCGGAGACGGCAAGCCCAAGCTTCCAGCAGCTTTCGGCCGCAAGAAATTGCGGTTCGGACTCGACGAGCAGCAGCCTTATGTTGCGATCCCTTAGCCGCACAGCACTCACCGCGCCGCACAGCCGCTGCAGATACGCACAGACCTCGACCGGCTGCCGACCAGGGGGAAACGTCAGCGCCCGATGGACATCCGACAACTGCATCAGGAGCGTCGCCACGTCGGTCAAGGCGGCCCTGACTGCCGTGCTCTGCGACTTGTGGGCGCGCAGCGAGATTGCATTGATGATGCCTGCATATTCGTTCTTGATCCGATGGGACATCTCCTTCAGCAGGACGTGGTCTTCGACATCCGCGACCGACGTGTCCTTGCTAAGCTCCGCAAACTCGAACATATCTCTCATGTTGCGCGCTCCTGGCTCTCACGACTCCATCCGCCAACCGTTCCCTGCGTGATGGATCCTAGCCATTCGGCGCCGCCTGCCTTGATCAGCACCGCCGAGACTTTCCCGTTCGTGCTGTAAAATCGAGGACAAATCCGGCGAGAGCCTCCTTCCTCTTTTTACAACCTTTAACTTTCACTTGGCGCAGCCGCCGCCCATGGTTCCAACGCCAATTTCCTACTGGGTGAATCATGGATGGCTCTACCACTCTGTCCCACGGCGCAGGGGCGACGCCGGCGCATGTTGTCAGCAAAATGAGCGGCGATACGCCGACCGAACCGTCTTCGCTCGCTTCTGCGCATACGATGATGGAACTGCTTCGGAGCGCGGACGACGCCGTCGTCTCGGATCAAGCGCGTGCCCGGCAGCTCATCGATTGCGTGATGGACATTTTGCGCGCAACGTTGGACGAAAATGCGCATGCTCCATCCGCGAGCGCAGGTCGGCTGGCTCCCTGGCAAGAGCGCCGTCTGAAAGCGCATATCGAAGCCAATCTGAGCGTCTCGCTGACGACAGCCGAACTAGCAGGCGTGGTCAATCTCAGCCCCAGCTACTTTTCGCGGGCATTCAAGAAGAGCTTTGGCCAGCCGCCTCACTCCTACCTGACAATGAGGCGAACCATACGCGCCCAGAAGCTGATGCTCACGACCAACGAGCCGTTGAGTCAAATTGCGGTCGCCTGCGGCCTGGTCGACCAGTCCGCTCTGTGCCGCCTGTTTCGGCGCACGGTGGGGCACAATCCACACGCATGGCGGCGGGCGTTCAAGGGAGCCACGTCTGGCGGCGTTCTCCAATCGCCCCTGCTCCACTCCTGGCCATAGCATAGCAAGTCCGCGAGGATCTCGCGCGCGTCGAACGACTGACCGGTGAGGGTCAATGCCAGTCGACTCAAAAGACATGTTGATGCGCGAGGCCACACCCGAGCCGCTTCGCGATCATCGCGCGATTTCGGCGCTACGGTCCTACCTACGGTTCCTGCTGCCCACCCTCGTTCTGTTGGCCGTTGTTGCGCTTATCGCCGTCGCGGCGAACCGCTGGAACGCCTGGACGGGCCAGGCGGCCATACAATCGACCGACGACGCCTATGTGAGTGCGGACGTCACCCGGCTCAGCACCCGCATTTCCGGTCAGGTATCATCCGTCGCCGTCGACGATTTCCAGTCGGTCAAGGCAGGCGACTTGCTGATTCAGATCGATCCCTCCGACTACCAAGCTCAGGTGGATCTGGCGAACGCCACCCTGGCGGCATCGCGGGCTGCTATCGAAATCCTGGGCGACCAGATTGAGCGCCAATATGCTGTCATCGCGCAGGCTGAAGCGACGCTTCGATCGACAGAGGCCATCGAGACCGAGGCGCGCGAGGAGCAGGATCGGCAGCAAGCTCTGTCGCAGACTGATGCAGGCACGCGACAGCGGCTCGAGCAGGCGACTGCCGCCTACGGCAAGGCCCAGGCCGATACGCGCGCCAGTCGTGCGGCTGTCGCCGAACAACATCACCAGCTCGAGGTGCTCCAGGGGACGAAGAAGCAGCGTGCCGCGGATGTTGACGGCGCCAAAGCGACTTTGGCTGCCGCGAGTCTCCGATTGGGTTATACCAGCATCCTTGCGCCGTTCGATGGCGTGGTCAGCGAACGTCAAGTTCAGCTCGGCGATTATGTCACTGTCGGGCGAAACTTCATCAATATCGTGCCGCTCCCGAACGTCTACGTGATAGCGAACTACAAGGAAACGCAGCTCACGCGCATCCGCCCTGGTCAGGCCGTCGATATCGCAGTTGACAGTTTTCCGGACCGGCCGCTGCGCGGACATGTCGAGCGGATCTCGCCGGCGTCTGGCTCTCAGTTCGCGCTGCTCCCACCGGACAATGCGACCGGCAATTTCACCAAGGTCGTCCAGCGAATCCCCGTGCGGATCGCCTTCGACAAGCATCAGCCGCTGCTCGCTCAGCTGTTGCCGGGCATGTCCGTCGTCACCCACATTCATGTCGGTGGCGGCGGATGATCAGTAGCGACGATGATCGGCGCGGGCCCGTTTCATTCGGGGGTATCACTCCGCAACCGCTGTTCGCGGTTGCCGCCGTCGTTCTTGGCTCCATTTTCACCAATTACGACACGCGATTGATCGGCTACGGGCTCCCCGATCTGCGCGGAGCGTTCTCGCTCAGCTTCGACGAGGGAGCCTGGCTCTACACGGCCTCCGTCGGATCGCAAATATTCGTCGCTCCGGCGGTGGTCTGGCTCGTCACGACCTTCGGATTGCGACGTATCCTGGCGGTCCCCAGTTTGCTGTTTGCCGTCGTCTCCTATGCCATCCCGTTCGCCAGGAATTACGAAGCGCTGATGGTGTTGAGCATCATTTATGGGATGTTGCTGGGTACCTTTGTGCCGGCGACGTTCATGATCATATTCCGGCACTTGCCGATGAAGTGGTGGCTTTGGGCGATCGCCCTTTACGCAGTGCGCGTTGGGCTGACGCAGGATGTGGGCCTCGCCGCCGCCGGGCTGTTTGCCGCCGACCTCGGATGGCAATGGTTCTACTGGCAAGGCGTCGTGATTGCGCCGCTGATGGCATTGCTGGTCTATCTGGGCACACCTCCATGCCAGATCAACCATGACCTTTTGCGTAAGGCCGATTGGGCCGGCATGTTGTTGTTCGGCGCTTCATTGTCGATGTTCTACGCTGGGCTCGATCAGGGTAACCGGCTCGATTGGCTCGGCTCCGGCATCGTGGTTGGCCTGATTGCCGGTGGCGGCGCCCTCTTCATTGCCTTCCTGGTCAACGAAATCTACGCGAGCGATCCCTGGGCCAACATCAACGTGCTGTTCAAGCGCAACATCGGATTCGGCCTCGCGACCGCCCTGTTCTACACCCTGACGAGCCTCTCCAATTCCGTCCTCGTGCCCGGCTTTCTCGGGACCGTCACGTTGCTGCGTCCCGAGCAGTATGGATCGCTGATGCTGGCCTATGGCGCCCTGCCGATATTGATGCTGACACCACTTTCGATCGTTATCCTTCGACACTTCGATGCCCGTTGGGTTGCCGCCTTCGGACTATCGACCTTCGCCGCAGTAGGCTTTCTTGGCATGCAATTGACCAACGATTGGGCGGCAGCGGACTTTCGTGTGATCGTCCTCCTGTTGTCGGTCGGCCAGGTTTTCACCTTGACGCCAACCATTCTTACCCTGGTCGCAAACTCGGATTCGTCTCGTGCAACGGCATTCTCGGCGTATATCCAGGTCATCCGCGTGGTCGGCGCGGAGGTTGGCGTGGCGTTAATGACCACATGGCTGCGGGTCCGCGAGCAGATTCATTCGAATTATCTCGGGCTTCACGTTGCAGACGGCAATTCCGAGGTCGGACACCGATTGGCCGCACTCGCCGATCAACTCTCGGATCGTGGTGCTGATGCAGCATCGGCACGAGCGATCCATGTTTTTTCGGGAACCGTTGCGCGCGAAGCCAGTGTCCTGGCATTCATCGACGGCTTCTCACTGTGCTTTTGGCTGGCGATCGCCGGCCTATTCTGCCTGTGTTGGATCACACGGGCGCCACCAGGGCCGTTTACGCCCGCTCCGTTTGGCTTTGTCAAAGCGCTACTGCGTCGGTGCGGTGTAACTCTGGCGACGCACGCTTGAGAGTGAACGAACTCATTCGCCGGCATCAGCGCAACGCGCGGCTCGACACAGACAAATAGGGGCACGCTTTCACAATATTTGTTCGAGGCGAAACGGCACACTGAAGGATGTGCGGACAATCCTTCCAGCTCCTGGGAGCTGTCACGTGTCCGCGGATGGAGTGTGCCGATGGATCCCGTGATACTCTCGCGCCTACAATTCGCGTTCACGATTGGCTACCACATCCTTTGGCCGGCATTTTCGATCGGGATCGCATGGTTCATCGTCACCTTGAACGCCTTGTGGCTGCGGACCGGAAAGCCGGCATACCATCAGCTCGCGACCTTCTGGACGAAGGTCTTTGCCCTCGCGTTCGGGATGGGCGTCGTGACCGGTGTCGTCATCTCATATGAAATCGGACTTAACTGGTCCCGGTATGCGCGAGTCACGGCTGACGTCATCAGCCCGCTCCTGACACTCGAAGTCCTGACGGCCTTTTTCCTGGAAGCCGGCTTTATCGGGATCATGCTGTTCGGTGAGAAGCGCGTCGGGAAATGGCTGCATTTCGCGGCATCTGTGATCGTGGCGACGGGCACGGTCATCTCGGCATTCTGGATCATCGCGGCCAACTCCTGGATGCAGACGCCGGTGGATTTCACCATGACCGGCGACGGCCGGTTCGTCACCACGGATTTCTGGGGCGTGGTTTTCAATCCTTCGATGCCATATCGGCTCGCACATATGCTGCTGGCCAGCTTCATCACCGGAATTTTCGTCGTTGTCGGCGTGTCCGCGTTCTGGCTGCTGCGCGGCCGGGAGAAGGAGCAGGCGCCTGCCCGCGCGGCCTTCTCGCTCTGCCTCTGGATGGCAACGATTTTGGTACCACTGCAAATCTTCGTCGGCGATCAACACGGGCTCAACACCCGTAAATTCCAGCCGATGAAGCTCGCAGCGATCGAAGCGCGATGGGAGACGGCGAAAGCGGTGCCACTAACCGCCATTGCCTGGCCCGACGAGAAGGCTGAGCGCAACGACTACGCCGTCGAAATCCCCTGGCTAGGGAGCATCATTCTCACGCATTCGTTTAACGGCGAAGTCAAGGGCCTGAAAGAAGTTCCCGCGAGCGAGCGTCCGCCCGTCATTCCCGTATTCTTCGCTTTCCGGATCATGGTTGGCTGCGGAATGGCGCTGCTCGGCCTTGCGTTACTGTCTCTCTATCTTCGCTGGCGCCAGAAGCTGTTCGACACGGATTGGTATCTCTACGCGTGTCTGGTCGGCACACCGCTTGGCTTTATCGCGACGCTCGCGGGCTGGACAGTGACGGAGGTGGGACGGCAACCGTATGTCGTCTACGGACAGTTGCGAACCGCTGATGCCGTCTCCCCGATTGCAGGCGGGGCTGTCTTCGGATCGCTCGCCGTCGCGCTGGTGCTCTACAACCTCCTGCTACTCGGCTTCTTCTACTATGGCGGCCGATTGGTGTGGCGTGGGTTCGAGACCGAGACACCAACAACTCCCGTTGGCCGGCCGCTCGGCGCCATCCACGTAGCAATCGCAGCAACGGAAGCGATCAAATGAGCATTTTTGGCAATCTCGATCTGCCGGTGGTGTTCGCCGTGTCTGCGGCCTTCGTCATAGCGCTCTATGTCATCCTGGATGGTTTCGACCTCGGAGTCGGGATCCTCTTGCCATTCGCATCGTGTCCGGCGGACCGCGATATCATGATCCGAACATTGGCGCCCACCTGGGACGGCAACGAGACTTGGCTCGTACTCGGCGCGATGGTGTTATGGACCGCCTTTCCCGGAGCCTTCGCAATTCTCATCCCGGCGTACTACGTGCCCCTCGCCTTGATGCTGTTTGGGCTCGTTTTGCGCGGCGTTTCGTTCGGCTTCCGATCCCAGGGCGGTCCCTTGAGAGTCATCTGGACGGCGGCCTTCACTGGCGGCTCTGCGATCGCAGCCTTTTGCCAGGGCGCCATCCTGGGATCATTCATCGGCGGGACAATTCGAGTCGCCGACGGCCACTTTGCCGGCGGTCCGCTCGACTGGATCACGCCGTTTTCAGTCGCAACCGGCCTCGGGCTAGCAGCCGGTTATGGCCTGCTCGGCGCATGCTGGTTGATATGGAAAACCGAGGGATCGACGCAAGCTTCCGGCCGCAGGCTCGCGCTCGTAACGCTTCTTCTCACGGGAGCCGCAATCGCGTTGATCAGCCTGTGGACTCCATTGAGCGTCCCTGCGATCGCCGATCGTTGGTTCACGCTCCCCCATTTGTTGTCGCTCTCGCCGCTTCCCCTCCTCGCCGCAGCCGCCTGGGTCGGCGCCTTGCGGTCATTGTCCGGACCGCGTGACTGGGTGCCATTTCTCTGCGCGATTCTGCTGTTCCTCGCCTCGCTGGGTGGGCTCGGCGCGAGTGTCTGGCCCTACGCCATTCCGGGGGTTATGAACATTTGGGATGCGGCGTCCGAACAGCGAACCCAAGTGATCTCGTTCTTCGCAATCGCTGCAATCGTCCCGATCATCCTGGCCTACGTTGGTTTCAGCTACTGGACGTTTCGGGGAAAGGTCGGCGCTTCATGAACGAGCAAAGATGACGGCGGGTCCGTCCGCCGACCGAGCCCGACAGCTCCTGCTCGAAACGATGGCATCGCGGAGAAAGATTGCAATGACGCATCGGCCAGCCCTGTTTGAACCCATTCGGGTCGGCTCGCTCGAATTGTCGAACCGGATCGTTATCGCGCCGATGTGCCAATATTCGGCAGACAATGGCTGCATGACCGACTGGCACTTGATCCATTTGGGTCACCTTTCGCTTTCCGGGGCGGCCCTGCTCACGATCGAGGCCACAGCAGTGCTGCCGGATGGCCGCATCACATGGGCGGATGTTGGCCTGTACGACAATGCGACGGAAATGGCGATGGGCTCCACGCTCGATCGAATTCGACGCTGGTCGGGCATTCCTATCGGCATCCAATTGAACCACGCAGGCCGCAAAGCGTCGACGGACGTGCCTTGGGTAGGAGGGGCCCAGATCGCGCCGAGCGCGCCAAATGGCTGGCAGACGGAAGCACCTTCGTCGATCCCCTATGCCGAAGGCGAGATGTCGCCGCAGATGCTAGACCTCGAACGACTTCGCGAGATACGAGATGCATTCGTATCATCGGCAAAACGCGCCCGTTATATCGGCGTCGATCTGATACAGCTTCACTGCGCACACGGCTACCTTTTGCATCAATTCCTGTCACCGCTCTCCAACCAGCGTGACGACAAGTTTGGTGGATCCTTGGAAAATCGCATGCGATTTCCACTTGCGGTATTCGAGGCGGTGCGCGAGTCGATACCTGACAGGCCCGTCACCGTTCGAATATCTGGCACCGACTGGGTCGACGGAGGCTGGGACATCGAACAAACCTGCGCCTTCGCAACGACGCTCGAAGCTGCCGGCTGCGACGCGGTCCATATTTCCAGCGGGGGTCTTCATCCAGCTCAGCGGATTCCCGTGGGGCCAAGCTATCAGGTGCCCCTGGCTCGGGCCGTCAAGACAGCCGTCGAGATACCTGTCGTCGCCGTCGGACAGATCACCGGCTTCGACCAGGCCGAAGCGATTGTCGGTACCCGGGAAGCTGATATGGTCGCACTGGCACGGACTATCCTTTATGATCCTCGGTGGCCCTGGCATGCTGCGGCCGAATTAGGCGCGCAGGTCCAGGCACCAAATCAGTACCTTCGGTCGCAGCCTCGACGCTTCAAGGATTTGTTGACAGGGAGTAGCCCCAAGAGGTCCGAGCAGTCTTCCCTTGTTGACCGCAATCTACGAGTTCTTGCATCATAGCTGGCAAATTCGGGGGTGCCAGTTAGGACGCCGCGCGCATTGTCGCCGATCTAACCACTGGCCGCAAATTCGCGGCACGGAGGTGCCTAGTGCCGAGCTCCTGTTCTCATAGAGGCCTTATCAGGACCGTTACGCCGAGCGCGCGAGGCTGCGAGGAATGCTTGAAGACTCGGAGCTGGTGGGTCCACCTGCGCATCTGTCGTTCGTGTGGCCACGTCGGTTGTTGCGACCAATCGCCCGGAAAGCACGCCACAAAGCACTTTCAGACGAGTGGACATCCCATCATTGAGGGTTACGATCCGCCAGAGGGTTGGGGCTGGTGCTATGTCGACGAGACGTTCATCGAGCTTGATCATCCCACACAGCAGCTCGGTCCAATACCGAGATTCGTGTGATCGGTGTAAAGCCGCCGGTCGATCACGAATTCTCCGGCATTCCGCGGCTCTCGCTGCGGCCACTTCTCGTCCGGCGCACCCTGGAATGCTCGTGTCAGCCCGACGATCGGCCTCGTGCGAGGGCAACTCTTGCGAGCGCACGATCCGGTGGATGCGACGCACATACTATGCCCGCCACATAAGCTCTTGTCGTCTCGAGCAGCCGAAACATCGGCGCTTCACTCGCCATCTCGACCGCGAGAAATGATTTGTCGAAAAGACGGTAGAACGATTCTGATGGCCGCGTGCACACGCTATCCAAACAGCCCGCGATAGCGCGCTCGGCAGTGAACGAGCCACGGAGAGTAGCCAGATGAACCAGCATGCGCTGCTCTTCCTCAGAGAGAAGGCCGTAGCTCCAATCGAAAGCCGCTGCCAAGGTGCGGTGCCTGGGCAACGCTGTCCGGCGACCTCGTGTGAGAATTGCGAAACAATCGTCGAGACGGGCAGCAATATCACGAAGCCCAAGCTCCGCAACCCGAGCGGCGGCCAGCTCGAGCGCGAGCGGTATTCCGTCAAGCCTCCGACAGATTTCAGCAATTGTCGGAATATCTCGCCGGCGTGGTTCAAATCGCATCGAAGATTGGACACGATCAACGAACAGGGTGATTGCCGAGAATTTCGCTATGTCCCTCTGCTCAATCTCCTCTCCTTCTGCGGGAAACGTGAGCGACGGCAGCAGATGGGTCCATTCCCCGGTCGCTCGTAGCGCTTCCCGGCTGGTCACCAGCAACTTCAAATTACAGCACCGACTTAACATCACCTCTGCAAGTGTCGCGATGGGTTCAACGATGTGCTCGCATGTGTCGAGTATCAAAACCGCTTCATGAAGCCTAAGGTGATCGCACAATAATTCGAGCGGGTCATGACCTGGTGCCAGATGCAGGGCCTCCGAGATGACTTGAGCTGCTCCAGCACCGTCAACGACATGCGACAGATCAACGAATCCGATCACGCCCTGAAAGTGCTCCGCGTAACGCTTCGCGGTTGCGATCGCAACGGTTGTCTTGCCGATACCGCCCGGCCCGGTGATGGTTACGAGGCGATGTCGGTCCAGCGCACCTTCAACAATTTGAATTGCTTCATCTCGACCGACTGTCGGATTAGGCAGGATTGGCAGTGCGGCAGGCCTCCAGGGCCTTGAGCCGTTCGGCTCGATCCCGTGCGGATGATAGCGTACGGGTAGAACGAAACAATATCCGCGATTCGGCACCGTATCGATTGCGCGGCTCGTCTCGTCGCATTGCGACAGTACCTTTCTAAGGACGGCCATCTGCACGCGAACATTCGCTTCTTCGACCGTAACGTTTGGCCAAACCAGACGCATTAGATCGTTGAAGCTCACAATGCTTCCAGCCCGCGACACCAGCAAGAGCAATAGGTCGAGCGCCCGCCCGCCAATCGCGACGCGCTCGGCGCCGTGCACCAGCATCCGCCGCTTTGGAAACAATCGCAGGCCTGCGAACTCGTAGCACTCCTCGGATGTCGGCTCTGCCCCTGGTGAGGCGGTAACGGGACTGTTCCGCTGCGGTGTTGAACAAGAGCCCTCATCCAAGAGCCCGCTTTTGACTGGCCGTTCGCTTAGCAGGGTCACCGACTACCTCGCGCAATGTTAAGCGCCGTATGTCGCACAGTAAGGCCAACGCGCTTCTACTATGATGCCCATTTTGTCGCAGGCCAATCTAGCAAGGGTCTCTACGACCCATACTTTGGTGTGTTCTTTTGTTGGTGACGGCCGCACCTTCGTTTAGTAGGGTTAGGCGCTACTTATGGTATTGATTTCAAGCTTCTTCTGGGTAGCGCGCGCATGGCCCAAGCGACGGATGGCACACCTACCGTGCACGTCATTGATGACGACGATTCTGTGCGCTTAATGCTCGATAGCCTGCTGCGGTCGGTCAGGCTTAACGTCCGCAGCTACAGCACTACGCAGGAGTTTCTGAAGGCGAGCCGCCTGGACGGCCCCGGTTGCATTGTTCTCGACATTCGCCTTCCGGGAATCAACGGACTGGACTTTCAGGAACAGCTCCAGGAAATTGGGGTGAGATTACCCGTGGTGCTGATGACTGGACATGGGGACATTCCGATGAGTGTGCGAGGTATGAAAGCCGGCGCAGTCGACTTCCTTCCCAAGCCATTTCGAGATCAAGACATGATCGATGCGGTCACGACAGCACTCGATCGGGATCGGGCGCGTCGCGCCAACGATGACTGGGCTGTCGCGACGGCCGATCGGTTCGCCACGCTTTCCTCGCGCGAGCGCGAAGTGATGATGTTGGTAACCTCCGGCAAACTGAACAAGCAAGTGGCAGGAGAACTCGGCCTAAGCGAGATAACAGTCAAGATGCATCGCGGTGCCGCGATGCGCAAAATGGAAGCTCATTCCATTGCAGATCTGGTTCGCATGGCAGATGCACTCAAGAACAGAGCGCGCTGAGAAGACGTTCAATGCTCTAACCACGTAGGCGGCGACAGAAATGATTTCCATTGTCGATGATGACGTCGCTGTGCGGGAAATGCTGGTCTCGCTAACAAGATCACTTGGATACGACGCCCTCGGATTCGCGTCCGCGGAGGAGTTTCTTGCATCCGCTGACTTTGGACGATTCGCCTGCGCGATTACAGATATTCATATGCCGGGAATGAACGGCTTCGAGCTTCAGAAGCAACTTCATCAGCGCAACCAATCATTTCCGGTCATCATGATAACGGCCCGCACGGAACCAGATCTCGAAAGGAAGGCTATTTCCAGTGGGGCGATAGGCTTCCTCCGCAAACCTCTGGATGTCGAAAAGCTGGTTGGCTGCATCGAGAGGGCATTGGGCGATTGAGGCCGTAGCCGAAAACCGCTCTTCGAACTCAAGTTTCCAGGCCATTGCTGCTGAGATGCGGGATAGTGAAATGAAATGCGGCTCCCTGCGGAACGTTTGCCTCGGCCCAAATCGTTCCTCCGTGGCTTTCTATGATCGAACGGCAGATCGATAGCCCCATTCCCATGCCGCTTGCCTTGGTCGTGTAAAATGGATCGAAAAGTCGATCCAGTTGCTCCGGGCCTATACCCCTCCCCGAATCTCGCACAGATACCAGTACGCCGTTTGAGCGGTTCATCGAAGAGCTGATCAGCAGTTCGCGCCGCGCTTGGCTAACCTCATCCAGGGCATGTACTGCGTTGATGATCAAATTCAACATAACTTGCTGTACTTGGGTGCGATCGGCTTCAACAAGAGGTAAGCCCTCCGCAAGCTGTGTCTGCACCGCGATGTGGCTCTTCGTTACCTCACCGCGCGTGAGCTCGATCACCTCGCCGATCGCTTCGTTGATCTCCATGCGCTCCTTCCGCAGTGGCGCCTTTTTGACAAGCTCACGAGTTCGATCGACGACGACGCCAACTCGACGGCCATCCTTGGTGATCCTCTCAAGTAGTTGGCGAACCTCCTCCAACTCCGGTGGCTGGCGGGCGAGCCAGCGCAGCGCCGCCTCGGCGTTTCCGATCGTTGCCGTGATCGGCTGGTTGACCTCATGGGCGATCGAGGCCGTAAGCTGGCCCATGGTTGCTACACGATTCGCGTGTGCCAGCTCCATCTGAGTCTCGCGATAGCGCCGCTCGCTTTCACGTGCTTCAGATTCCGCTCGCCGGCGTTCAGTCAGGTCAAGGACAAAAGAGACGCCCTGATTTCTATTTTGCTCAAGGAGAGCCGCTCCCATCAGCACGGGCACGCGGCTACCATCCTTCCGAAAATAATCCCTCTCAAACGGCCGTATCGTTCCTGTGACCTTTATCTCCTCCAGGGCCCTCGCAATTCGGTCGCTCTCCTCCGGCGGAATCAAATCTGTCCAGCGTACCCGACTAGAAACGAAATCGTCCCGGTCGAATCCCATCATGTGGAGAAACGTATCGTTGGCCTCGATGATGCGACCTTCGAAGTCCCAGAAGACGATCCCGATGAGGTTGGCGTCGAACAGGCTCCGAATCTTCGCCTCCTGCTCCTGCACTTCGGATTCCATCCGCTTGCGCTCCGTCAGGTCGAGGACAAAAGCGACACCCTGGTTCCCGCCTTCTTCGAAGCTCGCCGCGCCGACCAGTACAGGCACACGGCTACCGTCCTTCCGGACATACTCTTTCTCGTATGGCTGGGCGATACCCGTACTCCTAACTTCTTCGAGCATCTGTGTGTTGCGGTCGCGCCATTCCGGCGCCGTGAGTTCGGCCCCGTTGAGAAGTCCCGATGCGAGAGCTGCGCGGTCGTATCCAACGATGCGGAGGAATGCATCATTGGCCTCAGTGATTCGACTTTGGTGATCGAAGATAACGATCCCGATGATGTTGGCTTCGACCAAGCGACGGATTCTCGCTTCACGCTGCTGAAGGTCGCTATAGAGATGCGTATTCTCCAGCGAGATCGCAAGTTGCGATGCCAGCAACCCAAGCATTGCAGTTCGATCTGGCGTGAACGCGCCCGTGGTCAACGTGTTCTCGAGATAGAGTACTCCGGCCAGCGCCGTTTGTCGCACGAGGGGAAGGCAAAAGACCGAACGAGGTTGTCGACGCCGGAGGTACTCGTCGCCCGAGAAGGGGTTGGGTCGCCTGGCATCATCGAGAATGACCGTTTCGCGTGTCCGAATTACATACCGAATCAGGGAGTCGGGGACATCGTTGCCGGAGAGGGACATTCGGCACAAAACAATCTCGCCGCCGGCTACCTCCGCCATCGCTTCGACTCGAAAGTCATTGTTCTGGGGCAAGACCAACAACCCTCGATCGGCTCCCGCGTTTTCGAGCGAGACGTTCATCAATCGCCCAATCAGCTTCGGCAATTCAATCTCACTGGACACGGCTTGAGAGGCCTTCAAGAGTGTGTTGACGTCCAGCTTCTGGATGGCTGCCGCTGCCGTCTCGATTTGCCGATAGCTCTCGCCAGTAGCAAGGTTGGGGTATCGAGATTCCAGTTGCAGCACCTTACCGTCTGCCCCCCACAGCGCGTAACACGCACGAGCGTTGCGCAGATGCGCGTAGCCGTTCGTTTCAAGCTCCACAGCAAGATAAAACTGGCCGGCGAGTTCGCTGGCCATGGCTTCGTTTTGGATCAAGCCGTTCTCGTGCGCCGAGCGGATCGCCGCTTCGTACTGGCGCATCGCGTCCATCTGGCGGCCCTCGAGGCGCGCGATCTCTGCTGAGACCAGCGCGTATCGATTGTGATAATTCTCAGGGCAATTGTCGGCCCACAGCTTCAGCTTCTTCAGTTTCTCGTCAATCAATTTGCGATATTGCGCTTGCTGTGGCGCCGAGGCTGTAGGATACAACCCGATTAGCGTAAGCGCGTGGCAGAAATGATAGGTTGCCTCAATGGGCATCGCCATCGCGGCGCCGAGCACTGGCTCTGCGTCCGCGGCGGCCTGTAGTGCGTCCTCGTACTGACCATAGAGGACAGCGAGGATTTGCTTCATGATATGATAGAAGACGATGCCGCAGCCAAAGGCTGCCTTGACGATCGTGGCAACGCAAGTTGCTTCATCGAATGTGCCGTCCTCGAAGCTCAAGGGGGATTTCGTCCTCCCCCGGAGGCTTCCGATAAACTGCTGCTGCAGCCGGATCGTCTCGAAAACTGCCTCGTTGTGGCTCTGCTTTGCAAACGCTGCGTACCTACTTGCTGATGTCAGCACATCCTCAAGGGTTTCTCCCTTTTCGATGAGCTGCCACACGGTTTCGAACGCGAGGAACCCCGCATAGACGAGGTCCCCGACCTCGAGACAGGCCTCAAACGCCTGCTCCAGAATCGGTAGTCCTGTGGCGAAGTGCCTTCGCCACAAATTGACATGATCGCCATGCAGGTGAAGCAGCGTGCCTCGCAAACGCAAGTTCTTGAATCGCTCGTTCAGCCGTAGCGACATCTCGGAAAACTGATACGCCGAGTCGATGTCGCCCTTCAGGGAGACAAGCCAGAGCGCGAAGACACCGTAAACATAGCTCGACTGCTCCGTATTCCCGTCTGTTATGGAACGATTGACCCCCTCGAGAGCGACCAGCGGAAACAGCGGCGGCCGCGCGATATAGGCGCAGGGTGTTGCGTCAACGAGGAGCTCAATGATTGCCCGGCTGATGGGATCAACCGCAACCTCCGCATCGAGAAGCGCGCCGACCGGGCGCCCGGCCAGATTGACGGGAAGATTGCGGAATTGCGCTTCAACGGCTGCCTTGATGTCCTGATCGTTGTCAGGAAAAGTGACTCCAAACGAGCTCAGCGCATTTAACGCGACAGCGAGTCCTTGGTCGTATTTGCCTGCTACCTGGTACAGCTTGATGCGCAAGCTGTGAACCTTGGCTCGATCCAAGTTTGATGATGCTCTATCCAGGATGATGTCGAAGAGCGCGTCGGCCGCTTCGAAGTTGCCGGCTAAATATTCGCATTCCGAGAGTAGCAGGTAGAGCTCGAATGTCGTCTCGTAGCGGCTAGTCCACGCATCAAGAGGTGAAAGCTTAGATGCTTGCACGAGGTAATTGCGAGCCGACGCGTACGCAGTCGAGCTTTTTGCGCGCTTTCCTGCCAACACGTTCAACCCGGCAACCTGCTCGCGCTCGTCATGGGCCTCGATGAGGGCCACGCCGCGATTGAGATGGTTCACTATGTCGAAAATTTTGTCTTCAAGCTCGTCGGCTGCGGTCCCGGCTGCGAGCACGCGGCCGATCCGAAGATGGGCCGCGGCGAGATCGGACTCGGGGATGAGCCCATAGGCTGCTTCGTGCACGCGGTCGTGGAGGAATTTATAGGCACCGTCCACCTTGAAGATGAGGCCCGCCAGTACCGCCTCCCGGAGCGTCGCGTGAATCTTCTCTTCGGACTCTCCGTGAACGACCATCATGGTCGCGATCTCAGCGACGCTGCCAAGGCAAGCAAGTTGCCCCAAGGCGTTTCGTGTCGTACCCGACAAGCGACGGAGCTTGACCGACATGAGATCGAGCACGTTGTCCGAGAAGCGCTTTGCATGGATGCGTGAGACGTCCCAAACCCACTTCGCTGTCGTGTGATCGAATTGAAGTAGCCCTTCCTCTCCGAGCTCCGTGAGAAATTGGATTGCAAAGAATGGATTGCCTTCCGTCTTTTGGTGGATCAGCCTCGCAAGCGGCTGCGCGCCAACGTCGCCGCAATGCAGCGTCTCCTCGATCATTTGCTCGATGGCTTCCTGCTTGAGCGGCGCGAGCAACGTCTCCTGCACCCTCCCGCCACCGGAACGGATCGCTTCCTGGATTCGTCTGAGCGGATGGGACGAGCCGACTTCGTTATGACGATAAGCACCCACTAGCAACAAATGACGAATCTCGGGGTGCGTGGCGAGATGTTTCAGCATCTCCAGTGTTGCCGTATCGAGCCATTGCAAATCGTCTAGGAACAGCGCGAGGGGATGCTCTGCTCGAGCAAACACACCGACGAAGCGGCGGAATACCCGCTGAAACCGATTGTAATCCTCCTGGGGAGGGAGTTCAGGAACGGCTGGCTGCTCTCCTATGACCAGTGCGAGCTCCGGGATCAGGTTTATCATGAGCTGGCCATTGAAGCCCAACGCATCGAGCAGGAGCGATCGCCAAAGCGATATCTCCTCATCGCTTTTGCTGAGAAGCTGTCGCACAAGCGATTGAAAAGCTTGAGCCAGGGTTGCATACGGGATGTCGCGCTTGTACTGATCGAACTTCCCACCGGCGAACAAACCTCGCGGCGGCACCAGAGCTTTGTGCAGTTCGTTTACGATCGACGATTTGCCGATACCGGCTTGGCCGGAAATGAACACGATTTCCGTCATCCCGTTGGCAATGACACGATCGAAGGCCGCAAACAGACTATCGACCTCCTTTTCGCGACCATAGAGTTTTTCCGGAATCAGCAGCCGATCGGACGCATCATGAAGACCGAGCGGAAACCATTCGATCCGGCCATGGGTGACCCATTCGGAGAGACATCGCTGCAGGTCGGCCTCGACGCCCGCTGCCGTCTGGTACCGGCTTTCCGCATTCTTGGCGAGGAGCTTCAAAACGATTGCGGCGACAGAGAGTGAAATCCCGTTGACACGCTCATTGGGCGGCACGGGATGCCGGGCGATGTGACAATGAATCCATTCCATCGGGTCGACGGCAGAGAATGGAAGCGATCCCGTCAACATCTGGTAGAAGGTGACACCGAGAGAGTATAGATCGCTGCGAGTATCGATGGATCGATTCATCCGTCCGGTTTGTTCCGGCGACATGTAAGGCAGCGTGCCGGCAATCACTTCGGGCGGAGCAGGACTTTGGTGTTCGCGCGGCAGGCGTGAGGCCATGCCGAACCCGGTGATCTTGACCTCTCCGGTCGCACGATTCACAAGGATGTTGGTCGGCTTGAGATCCTTGTGGATGAGGCCGCGCCGGTGGACGTTGCCGACAGCCGCAGCGATATCTATGGCGAGACGCAGAAAGCTTGCAACCTCCATTGGTGCGTCAATCAGGCTTTCGAGCGGCTCCCCCCCTGGGTCCTCGAGAAGCAGTACGGTGCGACCGCCCTCATGAAGAAGGTCTAACGGACATACAGCCCACGCGCGATCGAGTTCGTCCTTCCATCCGTGTTCGCGAGCAAGGCGATCGATGACGGCAGGATGTGGACGCTCCGAGGAAGGCCGCACTGCCAGTACGGCGACGGCGCTGCCATCGGAGCGCCTATGCGATCCTCGGCAGAAGACACGCTCGTCATCCTTCCAGGCAACCTGGAAGCTGCTATCTGCGATTCCGGCGAAGCGAACTGCATCCATGTTAGTGCCGGTTCACATCGGTTCGGTCGCGAGTGAAGTAGGTACGAGCCCGCGCCGCTGCGGTGCTAAGCAACAGCCCACATAATACTACCGCTGATGGGCCGGCGCATTACCGAATACTGCGGACCCATGCGCAAATCTTGCTATGCGAGGACCGGGAACCGTGAGCCTCAGCGCTCGCCCCCTGGTTGACGAAGTGCGCGATACTGACCTGGCGTTAGTCCCGTCGCATTCCGAAAGGCTCTGATGAAATTGCCCTGCGATCGAAAGCCGGTTTCCAGCGCAATGTCCACGAGTGAGGAATGATTCAATGCCAGTCGCGTTTGCGCCTCTTGCACTCGGCGATACGTCAAGTAGCGATGAGGCGAAAGGCCGGTCGCCTCTCGAAACAGCCGCAAGAAATGAAAGTCACTGAGATGGGCCTCAGCTGCTAGATCGTGGAGCGTTATGTTCTCCGCAAAACGCGCTTCAATGAAATCGAGGACTCGTTTGAGGCGCTTGGCATCGATATTCGGGGCTTTTGAGGGCCGCCTCCAGCGATCGACGGAATAGTTACCAATCAGATGTGCCGCAAGCGCTGCTTGCATGCCATCCAGGAAAAGACGGTCTATCTGTTCGACACCCCGACTCGCGACACCGTGGATGTTCATGGCGATCTGGTGAAGCATGGCGTCTCTAAGACCGCCGGAGTAGACCAACTCGGCCTTCGAGGGGTCTATGTCGTAGTCCTCAAGGGCACTCTGTTGGATCAAGGTTGGCGGCAAAAAAATATGCAGACACTCGATTGGAGATGTAATGCCGCTAACGCTCTCGTCGGTCCCCTCGGGGCAAATGCAGGCGATACCCGGTTGAATAAAATCCCGGCGGGTCAGGCCGTTTCCTTCCTGAATTGCGAATGCGCGGCCAGAAAGCACAAACGCAAGCTCGTTGCTGACGCAGACGCCGGGCCGTTGAAATCCAGCTTCGAGAAATCGATGCTCTACACGCAGGTGCGGAAACTCAGCCACGCCCACCAAACGCGATGTAGTGTCGTGATATTTTCGATCGCCATGCGTTTTCAGGATCACGGCCCGCTCCATGGGATCGCCACGATACCCATTTGTGAAACCAGTGGAAATACCTGGCCGTGAGCTTCGTCGCGCGATAGATCCGCCGGCAGCGTCGTGGTTCCATCCGTTAGCTGGATGCTCAAATAATATGCAGCCGCCAGCTATCCTTCGGACTGAAGCTTTCTGAAACCGGAGTAACTCCAAGCGCAACGCCAAACCGATCTCGCTGCGTCGCTCAATCCCATCGGTGTTTTTCTTGACGACGATTTACCAGTCTTTACATCCTCACTGACGCGATGCCGGCTAAGTTATCGATAGCTCCCAGCGCCTTCGTCGATGTTGCGATGCTCAGGAAGGCGAATGGAACGGTCGCCCAGCCAGGCGAGATCAGATTGACGACAGATGTCGCGTCACATGGGATGGTGTCGCAGTCCTCTATTGGGGGATGCATGCACGGTTTCACCACGGGGAACGCGTACGTTTGCGCCACTCGCAATCCGCGTGAGAGCCGGTAGATGCAGGTCGTACCAACCGTCGGCTACACTGGGAGCGGAACGCAACAGCCGCTCCCCGATCCGCTCGAGCAGCAACTGAGAGAATCTCTTGAGCGTGAGGCGGCAACGGCCGAGATATTGAGGGTCATCGCGAGTTCGCCTTCCGGCTTTGGCCCCATCTTCGCAGCGATCGCAGAAAGGTCCAACAAGCTCGTAAACGGGCTGTCTACAGCGGTTCTTCAGTTAATCGATGACAGGTTGCATCTTGCTGCGTTCACCCGACGAGGCGAGATCGCGGACGCGGCCTTGATCAATCTGTTTCCCCTGAAGCTTTCAGACGTCGATTGGTATGAAAGAACAATCCGGGAGGTACGGCCAGTTCAGATCGAGGATTGCGAGTTGGGGTTCGCCGACTTGCCTGGCCTGTTGGATCTCTCGCGCAAGCGAGGCTTCCGGAGCGTTGCCCTGATCCCGCTTTTTCGCGACTCCGGGAGCGTCGGCATCATCAGCGTAACGCGCGCAGAGATCGGAAAATTCCGGGAAGAGCACATACGTCTGTTACGAACATTTGCTGATCAGGCGGTTATTGCGATCGAGAACGCCCGGCTTTTCAACGAAGTGCAGGCCAGAACGACCGATCTTACACGATCACTCGAGGACCTGCGCGTGGCCCAAGATCGCCTCGTGCAGACCGAAAAGCTTGCTTCTCTTGGCCAACTCACGGCAGGTATCGCACACGAAATCAAGAATCCGCTCAATTTCGTCAACAATTTTTCAGCGCTGTCAGTCGAGCTGACCGACGAACTCAACGACGTCCTAAGGCAGGCAACTCTCACGGAGGAAATCCGCATCAAAGTCGATGAATTGACCAGTCTTCTTAGAGAGGACCTCGAGAAGGTCATTCAGCACGGCAAGCGAGCCGATTCCATCGTCAAGAACATGCTGCTGCACTCGCGCGAGCGCTCGGGCGAGCGCCGCCCGGCTGACGTCAATGCGTTGGTCGAAGAGAGTCTCAACCTCGCCTATCACGGCGCGTGTGCGGAGGACTCGGCCTTCAAAATCACACTCCAGTGCGAGCTGGACCCTGATGCCGGGACGATCGATCTTTACCCGCAGGACATCACGCGCGTACTGCTCAATCTGATTTCGAACGGCTTCTACGCGACGACCAAGCGCAAGGCGACGGCCGGCGCGGCGTTCGAGCCGACCCTGTGCGCCAGTACCAGGAGCGTGCGCGACGGAGTGGAAATCGGAATTCGCGACAATGGCACGGGCATCCCCGAGGAGGTGAAGGAGAAGATTTTCAATCCCTTCTTCACGACCAAACCGGCTGGTGAAGGAACAGGGCTTGGTCTTTCGATCTGTCACGACATCATCGTGAAACAGCACGGCGGCGGCATCGAGGTCGCGACCGAGCCGGGCGCATTTACCGAGTTCACCATCACGCTGCCACGCATCGCGGCGGCTCAAATCCCCGAGGAGGCCAAAAATTGACCGTCTATATCCTGGTCGTCGATGATGAACCCGACATCGAAGCCCTGTTCCGCCAGCGGTTCCGGCACGATCTGCGTTCCGCGCGCTTTCAGATGGAGTTCGCCACGTCAGCGCCGGCGGCGCTGAGGCGTGCCGTCGAGATCCGGGACGCTTCGCTGATCCTGATCCTTTCGGATATCAACATGCCCGGGATGAGCGGGCTCGAGCTATTGCCGATCATGCGTGCGACGCGTCCCGACGTGCCAGTCATCATGATTACCGCCTATGGCGATACAGAAACGCGTAGGACAGCGATCGAACATGGCGCCGAAGGATTGTTGACCAAGCCGATCGACTTCGCGCTCCTACGGCAGGAAATCGACACGAGGATCGAGCACGCAGCGCCCATCCTCGTGGTTGACGATGAACCGGATCTCGAGAAGGCGAGGCTGAGCTAAAAGGATTTTCTCCGGCGCCTGCGGTCACCAGACCAGCCGTGGGTCGCTGCTCGACCGCTTGTCCGTATTCTTCTCGATTGCAGAGACCGCTTGACCGAAGAAGAGGAGGATTGCGTGCCAAAAATGTTCGTTCACGCTCCCAGTGGCGTTTTCACCCCCGAGGCTCGCGCGCGAGTGGCTGCCGAACTGACTGACCTCGGAATGGCGTGCGAGCGCCTTGCCGACACACCGACAATCCGATCGGGGGTTTGGGTTATCTTCGCCGAGTACGAGCCCGACGCTGTCTTCAGCGGTGGAGAAGTCGCATCGCGTCCGATCATAGCCCTGCTGATCAACGCAATTAAGGGAGGCCTCGACGATCCCGCCAAGAAGCGGCTCATCGAGGAAGGCACGGCGATCCTCGGCAGACACGCTGCCATTGGCGAAGGAAAAGTGCCGGCCTACGTCGCCGTCCAGGAGATCCCCGAGAGCAATTGGGGTATGTACGGAAAGCAGGTCGACCTTTCTGCGATGCGCGCTCCAGCAACCGCCTAGTTGCGCACGGTTATCGCTGAGCGGCATCTTTCGTACAGCGTCTTCCGTAAAACCGAATTAACTATAATTCGGGCAAGTGTCAGCGTCGCCCTTCTTCCGGTGCTCTTCGAACGCCGCGAGGAAAACGACCCGAGGTTCGCCGAATTTGTCGGGCTCGCCCGAATGCCGCTTGCCGAAGGCGAGCTGCTCGCTCACGATTGAGTAAGGCGACGCTGTATGATCTACCGGGTCAAGCGTGAGGCCACACGCGACCCGAATGAAAACTCATGTCCACGCACCAAGCTGGGAAATCAAGGGCTTGCGCTGAGCAGCCTGAGACATAGGTGGCGGTACGTACCGGACACATGGGTTACACTTTCCGCTTTTGTTCTGCGGGAGGTGTGGATGCCGTGGAAAGCGAGTTC